>JAJRVN010000034.1 GCA_024277325.1 Patescibacteria group bacterium
CAAAACCTGGGCCGGCAGTTTGATACAAAATACCCATTAGCGATAACTTATCTCCTGGATAAATAGTGAAAATATGAGTTTAACAATTGCCTCAATTTCTTGTTTTGAAGCAACTTCATATATGTTTTCAACTCTTTTAAGCTGGAAACTTGCCTCATTTTAGCCAGCAAACTAATGTCTTCAGGCAAGATCTTTTCGGTCTTGATTATTTCCTTACTAATCTCTAAAAATGCTTTGATGTATTCTTTTGTAGCCGTGATGGTTGATTGCTTTTCATATTTATACAAACCCCTGAGGTTGTGAAGAGGTATCTTTAAGACTTGACGGTTCTTAAATTTTTTGTTCAGAAAGACCTCGACCCCAAAACGAGTGGTTTTCATTTCCTTGATTAACGGCACAAGGTCGGCTTTACGGTAAGCTCTTTCCCCGGTTAAGTTGGCGAATATGGGGTAAAGATTAACTGAGTTGGGATAGCCCAAAATGGCTTCGGCTTTATTTTGTAGCAGTGGCATAATTACTTGGTCGATATGGCGATGGTCAAGGTTAACTAGATCAGCATCACAGAAGAAAACAATTGGATTTTTAGCCTTTTTAATTCCGGTGGCCAAGACATAACCCTTACCATGGTTTTTTTTGAAATTAATCAAGACAACCCTGTCTTTGAATTCTTGGAGCAAAGGCCAGCTGTTATCGGTTGAACCGTCATTGATGGCGATAACTTCGTTGATAAGGGGGTGGGTTATTAAGGTGGTTATAACCTTATCTAAAGTTTTTTCTTCGTTGTAAACCGGGACGATGGCAGAAACTTTATTGCTTGTTTTGGATCTCATGATACGTAAGTATTATACGAACTTTGATTGTATAATAAAAGATATCAAAATTAGCCGCGGTGGCGGAATTGGCAGACGCGCAGGACTTAAAATCCTGTGGCCGTTAGGCTGTGCGGGTTCGACTCCCGCCCGCGGCACCAGTATCAAACTTTCTGATTTTTCCCCGATTAATTTGGCGGCATGCAGGGTTTTGGGGCAAATTTTCAACATTTTTAATTTTTCTTTTAAGAGCGCGGGTATTTTTTTAAGGCATTATTTTGCGGTTATTGCTTATCCCGCTTGCGGGGCGCGGAACTGCTGGGTGGACGCACCAGAGCAAGCTCGGTGCGAGATAAACTCCGCGAGCGGCATCTTCCTTTATTCAGGAATTTTTGATAAAACAAGTTCGAGCGGAACGGTATAATTGCACCAGAATCTGACAATCTTTCACCTTCCTTTTAGAGATTGATCAAAAGCTTGAAGCGTCAGGAGATTACCAATAAGTAGCCGTTTTTAGACAAAGTCAAGCCATAAGACCCGTTGGCAACATAACCAAATAAAGGTTAGCCAAACAACAAGTTGATAAAATAGTTGTGGAATAGATTGAAAAAGCCGGCCTTTATAATCAATTTATGGAGTATCAAACATTTTCTCGCCACCTTAATTCTAAATTGTCAATTTCTTTTGGTTTTAGTTTTAAATCAGCCGGCCGGCTTAAAAGCAATGAATCAATCCTGGATTTTTTTCAAAACATTTATCCAAGCTCGTCGATTTTAATCATGAATCAACAACATACCAACAACGTTTCGATTGTTATAAAGCCAACCGGTTCGGTTACAACTTATTCTAAAACAGATGCTCTGTTTTATAGCAATCCTGACACTTCTTGCTTTTTAGTTGCCAAGACAGCCGATTGTTTGCCAATAATTGTTTGGGATGCCAAAGGTAATTTAGGCATAGCCCATGCCGGCTGGCGAGGCAGCTTAGAAGAAATACTACCTAAGTTATTGGGTTATTTTTTAACTCAATCACCCCCAGAGAACGTTTATGTTTTTATCGGACCCTCAATCGGCTTTTGCTGTTATCCGATTTATGGGGACAGACTTACTCTTTTTCACCAGCGGTTTAAAGATTGGCAAGATGAAATAATAATCAAAGATCAGAACAGGCTGAGCTTGGATTTAAAAAGATTGAATTGGTTGCAAGCAACAGCTATGGGCATACCGGCCAAAAATATCTCAATTTTGCCGTCATGTACAAGTTGCCAGACCGACAGCTTTTTTTCCTATACCAAAGACAAAGCCCATAAAGGCAATATTATTAACTGGATCGGCCTTATCTGAGTTAGGAGTTTTGAGTAGTGCTTAGCCAAGCCAAGTTTGGTGCTTGTGTTTTTGTCGACTAAACTTGATTGGTAATTATTAAAAGTTCATATATAATATTGATGTTATGCATGAATTTATCAGTGGTTTAATCAACTCCGATTATGCGGTTGTCGGGCTTTTCCTCTTAGCTTTTGCCGAAAGCTCTTTTTTTCCGATTCCACCTGATGCCATGATGATCCCGATGGCGGTTTTAAACCCGGCTATGGCCTTAGTTTACGCCGCTATCACTACGTTAGGCTCGGTTTTGGGCGGTATTTTTGGTTATTTCATCGGCATTAAAGGTGGTAAGCCGGTGGTCAAGAGGTTTATCTCGGCTAATAAATTAAAGTTGGTCCAAGATTATTATCATAAGTATGATGTTTGGGCAGTGTCTTTAGCGGCTTTTACACCGATTCCGTATAAAGTTTTTACTATCGCCGCCGGCCTTTTTGACCTTCATTTGTGGCGGTTTATCATTGCTTCGGCTTTGGGCAGAGGTGGCAGGTTTTTTATCATCGGCGGCTTGATTTATGTTTTTGGGCCGACGATCAAGTTGTTCTTGGATAAGTACTTAAACTTGGCTATTATCGGCTTAACGATTCTTTTGGTTGGCGGTTTTTGGTTTATCAATTATATAAGCAAAAAACATGGTCAGGCTGACAAAACCGATAAATAAGAAGTTAAAATTACTCCAAATAATCTTGGAGTTTTTGTCGCCGTGATGGATGACGGATTTTTCTTAAAGCCTTAGCCTCAATTTGGCGGATTCTTTCCCGAGTGACTCCAAAAAATCGGCCGACTTCTTCCAAGGTTTTGGGGGCCGAACCGTCTAGACCAAAGCGCATAATAACAACTTGAGCTTCTCGAGGTGACAAAGTTTTTAAAACCTCTTGAACACTCTCTTTCAAAAGCTCTTGGCTGGTAGCTTCGTATGGTGACAATTGGGTTTGGTCTTGGATAAAGTCGCCAAGCAAAGAATCCTCATCATCCCCGACCGGCTTCTCCAAAGAAGTGGTATCTTGGGCCAACCTGAATATCTCTCTAACCCGGTCACCGCTGATGTCAAGCTCTTTGCCGATTTCTTCCGGCTTTGGTTCACGGCCTAATTTTTGGGTTAATTGTCGCTGAGTCCTGATGATCTTATTAATGGTTTCAACCATATGAACTGGGATTCTGATGGTTCTGGCTTGGTCGGCGATGGCCCGGGTTATGGCTTGACGAATCCACCAAGTGGCATAGGTTGAGAATTTAAAACCTCGGCGCCAGTCGTACTTTTCCACCGCCCTGATCAAACCCTGGTTGCCTTCTTGGATCAAATCCAACAAAGATAAGCCTCGGTTGATGTATTTTTTGGCGATGGAAACCACTAATCTTAAGTTTGATTGAATCAGCTTTTTCTTGGCTTCGAGGCTGCCGTGTTCGATTTGTTGGGCCAGTTCAATTTCTTGTTCAGGTGTTAGGAGATCGATTTGGCCGATTTCTTTCAGGTATTTGCGAACCGGATCGATCGAGGTTTTATCTTTTAAGTATTGAAGCGATTCTATTTCTTGAAGAATGTCTGTTGTTTTTTTGAGATCTTCGGTTTCTTCAACCAAGTTTTCTATAATTTAGATGTTGTGCTTGCCGCAATAGTCAAAAAACTTATCCAAAGCTTCGATGTATAACTCGGGATAGGGGAGGCAATCTAAGATGGTGTCAAAAGTAACAAAACCGGTTTTTTTCCCCTTTCGTTGCAGTCGGCGAATGCAGTCTTCGACATTTTTGGTAGTTAGTTTATCCGGAGTTTTGATGATGTTATTTTTCTTAGTTGGCTTATTTATCATGGCTATTATTTTAACACGGCCAAGGCGGAGCTTGGATTCATTATGAGCTTAATCTTTTTAACTTTTTAAGATAAGAATTTAATTTGGTTAGTTCTGGATTTATGTCTTGGCCAGATTCTTCTTTTTCTTTTATGATATTTTTTAAGCCGTTTATTTGATCCAGCAAATGCTGTTTTTGTAAGTGTTGCCAACTTGCTTTGAACTCTTTAACCAGTTTATCTGGGCTTAATTGGTTGATTTGAGAGGCTTCGGGTATGATGAAAATTTCGTTATAAAGATCGATTAATTCCGGCGGTAAGTTGGTTTCAATGACGGATTTGTCTAACTGATACTGCTTCATTAATTTAATTAATTTTTGCTGTCCCGGATGAAAAAGACTGATGTCGTCAATCATATCTAACAACTTTAAATTTTGGGATATAATCAGCAAGCTTAGGATATATACTTCTGTACTTACTTGCTTGGTTTTTGTTTGACTTTCATTATCGGCTGTTGAAGCTTTATTGTAAGCTGGGTTTTGGATTTGGTTGAAAGATTGCTTGATTAAGGCTTCTGACAAGCCTGTAAATTCGGCGGTGGCGGTTAAATATTCGTCCTTAAGCAAGACGTCATTTATTTGGTTGATAAAGTTAAAGATTCGTTTGAGATACTCTTTTTTCTGATACGGATCTTTAAAATTAACTTTGTCGGCCAATCTGACCAAGAGGAAGTTAAAGCCGGTTTTAGCGGTTTGGCTAATTCGGCGCCATTGGTCGGGATTGATTTTAATTAACTCATCGATATCCTTGCCTTGAGGCAGTTCTATGATTTGAGTATATAAATTGGCGTTATCAGCCAAAACAAGACTTTTCTCAATCGCTTTGGTTCCGGCTGTGTCTGCATCAAAGCAAAGTTTAACCTTCTTACTGTATCGGCTGATGGCTTTCAGATGGTTAATCGTTAGATTTGAGCCTTTGACGGCCACTATATTTTTGACGCCGGCTTGGTAAGAAGACAGCACATCAAACTCTCCTTCGGTGATAATGGCAAAATTTGACCGCTTGATAAAGTTTTTAGCTTGGTAAAGGCCAAACAAGTGCTTGCTTTTGTGATAAATCAAGGTTTCCGGAGAGTTGATGTATTTGGGAGTTTTTTCATCTTTGTCGTTTAAGCGCCGGCCACCAAAGCCAACCACTTCGCCCAGTATGTTAAACAATGGGAAGATCAGCCGCTGGCGAAAGCGATCATAATAACGGCCACGGTTGTTGACCACCACTCCCGCCTCAACAGCAGTTTCAAGCTTTATGTGCTTTGTTTTCAGAAAATTAGTTAAGCTATTCCAGCCTGTAGGAGCATAACCTAAAAAGAAGCGATTAGTGATTGCTGTGTTTATTTTTCTTTTTTCAAGGTAGTCTCTGCCCGGCTGACCAAGATCATGTTTGATTAAAAGATGGTGGTAAAAAATAGCTGCCAACTTGTTGATTTTATAAAGCTCTTCTTTGAGTTTGGATTTTTGATCCTGGGGTTGGGATTTTAGGGTTACGCCGGTAATGGCGGCTAAGTATTTGAGAGTGTCATAAAAATCCCAACCTTCGATCTTCATTAAAAACTCAATGACATCACCTGATTCACCACAGCCGAAACATTTGAAAAACTGCCTTTCCGGCGAGACAAAAAAAGAAGCTGTTTTTCTTGGTGAAAGGGGCACAGGGCCTTATAGTTTGACCCCGCCGGTTTTAGGTCAACATATTTGCCGATAATATCAATTATATCTATTTTTTCTTTAATCTCACTAACCGTGGACATATATTATTATAACCGCCCCCGGGGTTAAAGGAAACGTTGAATTGCTAAGAGGCAACAGCAATAACCATCCTAACAATTACCAACTGCATAGGCTAATCGATTAGGTGAACGAAGCAAGAGAAGTTGTCGAACCGAGCTGATACAACAGTGCGTCCCCGACAGGATTTGAACCTGTGACCTCACCGTCCGGAGCGGTGCGCTCTGTCCAAGCTGAGCTACGGGGACTGATAAATTAACATCTTAATTATAAGTCAAAAAACCAAAAAAATATCCGATGTGGCTTAATTTAATACAATTCTTTTTAGTTTGAGGTAAAATAAAACCATGGGTGTGAAACAAATTAAACGGTTGTACTCATCCGGGGGCGTGGTTTTTAAGAAAGACGATAAATCAAAAGTAAAATGGTTGATAATTAAGCCGGCCGGCCGTAATGAGTGGCGCTTGCCCAAAGGATTGATTGAAAAAAGCGAAACCAGTGTCAAAGCAGCTATGCGAGAAGTGGAAGAGGAAAGCGGAGTTAAAGCTGCTATCAAAGAGAAGGTTGGCATAATCCAATATTTTTACAGCCAAGACGGTGAAAAGATTTTGAAAGAAGTAATCTTTTTCCTCATGGAATACCTTGAAGGCGATTTAAATAACCACGACGAGGAAGTTGATAAAGCCAAGTTCGTTACTTTTGATGAGGCCTATAAACGGTTAACTTACGAAACTGAAAAAGATATCTTAAGCCAAGCTGTTGGCATGCTTAAGTTTGTTGAGTAAGTTGGGAATACAAAAACCTGCCTTGCTTCCTGGCCCGAAACAAAATAGATTCGATAGCTTTGGGAGTTGTTTTCATAATTTTAGCTATTGTCTTCACGGATAAGCCCTCTTCGTATTTATAAATTAAGACCAAACGGTAGTTTGTCGGCAGTTTGTGAATTATATAAGTATAGATATCCTTGATTATTAATTTATCCAATAAATTATTAACCGTCACATTGACAAAAAAGTTTAGCTTATTGCTAACGACATGAATTTTTTGCTTTATATAAAAATCAGCTATTTCGTGTTTAGCTATAGATAAGCAAAAATTTAAAAAAGGCTTGTTTTGGGACCAAACCGGTAGAGCTTGGCTTATAGAGATTAAGGTTTCTTGCAAGATGTCGTCGGTATGGCTTAGATTGTTGGTTTTTTGATGGATAAACAGCCTGAGCTTGGGCGAGATGGCCTTGATTAGGGCCTCCAGGTCGCCCCCGGCCATAGCTTTTTGGCCAAATCATTAATGCGTTGATGTTTTTTGTCTGTCATTTATGTAATCATTATAACCAAACTAGATAAAATTAAATCACATCTTTTTAAACAAGATAAGATGGGGATGGTCGAAAACGGTAAAGGTTTCTTCAGCGTAAATCTCGTCGTTTAAGTCAAGACCGAAAACCTTAAAAGGATAATAAACTTGATCGATCAACCGCCAACCGGATCGGCCGGCAAAGAGATCTTGGTAAAATTTTGCGGTTTTGGGGTATTGGTTGGCTAGGCGAATATGGTTAAGCCATCCCCGGCGCGAACCGATAAGCAGATAGTCGCTTACCTCTAGTTGGCGAGATAACCTTTGTAGGTTTTTTGACTCTTCCAGTTGATATGGGTCAAAAGTCAACATCTTGGTTCCTGGCGCCAGGCTAGAGCCGACCGGCAGATTAACAACATTACCTTCTTCTTGGAGTAAGGTTTGGCTCTGACCTATGTGCCGGCTGATCTTGTGAGACATGACTAAACGACTGTCAGTTTGCCAATAAGTGGCTTGGAGGAAGCCAACCGCCCAGGCAAGGGAAATAAAAAAAATCGCCGGCCAAAAAGCTGTGTGTATTTTAGACAAGGCTAAACCGGCGCTGATAACGCCAAGATAGAACCACAAGACAAAAAACCTTGTCCATAAAACAAACCAAATTGAAGGTTGGACAAGATTAATTAAAACCACAGCCAAAAACAAAAACGAAACTTTGGTCTTGGTTCGAATCGATACTATCAGGCCAATTAAGGCTAAGACTAAGACCACGGGGTTTAAATTCCAGACTAAAACTTGGTTGATGATAAATTTGACTTGATTAACATCGAGAAATTGGCGGGTGTAGAAAACCAACATTTGGCCGAAGGCAACTTGAGATTCGTACCTGATGGAACCAAGGAAACTGGGGTAATCGATCAGCGCGTATGGGTTGGTTATCAAAAAAAGACCTATAGCAGTTAGGCCAAAAAAAGGCAAAAGTAAAAGCTGTTTAAACTTTTTTTTAGCCAGCGAGCCGGCGACAAAAACAAATCCGGCTACAGCCAGCCAAAGACCAAACGAGATCTTTAAGCTGGCAGCCAGGCTTAAACTCAGCCAACCAAACCAAAACTGGGACAATCGGGAAGTTTTAATGTGCTTGGCTAAGAAATAGAAGCCGGCCAGAGTAGCGACAGCCCCTAAGTTGTCAACAGTGCCAAAATGCGATTGCTGGATTATACCCACGCTTAAGCTAGTCAGTAACAGTCCAAACAACCTAAGCCTTCGATTGAATACGGACAGCAAGGATAGCCAGTTATAGACAAGCCATAAGCCGGCTAATGAGGCCAGAACCGATATAAGCCTTAAAACCAACCGCGGATTGATCTCAAACAGCTGATTTAATAAGCTGGATAAATATATGGTCAAACCGCCGTAGGCGAAAAAATGCGGATTGAGCTCGGTTGGCCAATGAATTCGATTCACAGCCATAATGATATTATTCTCATCAGGATGAAAGGGTAAAAGCTGCCCCCACGCCAAGCCAAAACCAAAAGTAAATAAACTAAAGCCGACAATCAGCAATATCAACCGATCAACCCTATAACCATCAGTTATCATACAGATTAAGTATAGTCAAAAAAAATAAAGTTATAAAGAACTGGATGATATGGATATTCTTTTACCCTTTTAAAAGGTTAGTTTTTAACTTATTCTGGCGTGATATACTAAAGGAGGTAAAACTGAATTAATCTTGTTATTAAATTAAGGGCAGTGAAGGCTGCTTTTTTTAAATTTATGAAAACTAACTTGAAGAAAATATTAAACGCTCGCAACGAGTTTTCGGCGGCTATAAATCAAATTTGCGTGGAACGGGACATCCAGCCTGAGGTAGTTTTGGAAGGCATAGAAGAAGCTATCCTGGCCGCTTACAAAAAAGACTATGAATATGATGAGGAAGCCGATTATCAAGTTGATATCGTTTCCACAACCGGCGAACTGCGTATAATTAAAGATGGTAAGGATGTAACGCCTTCAGGCTTCGGTCGGATCGCGGCCCAAACCGCCAAACAAGTTATCCTGCAAAAAGTCAGGGAAGCGGAGCGAAACATTGCCATAGATAAGTTATTGGAAAAAACCGGCCAGATAGTTAGTGGTACGATCTTTAGGCGGGAAGGCCCGAATTTGTACATTTTAGTTGGCAAGGTTGAAGCTTTTTTCCCCAAAGCCGAGCAAATTCCTTCAGAAACTTATGAACCCAACCAAAGAATGCGTTTTTATGTCAAGGGCGAGGTGGAGGACGCTCGCGGCAGCCGGAACGTAGTGGTATCTCGTAGTGACTCGGATTTTGTGGTTCAGCTCTTTTTCCAAGAAGTTCCGGAAATGAGAGCCGGCAATGTCGAAATTAAGAGTATAGCCAGAGAACCAGGACATAGAACTAAGATAGCAGTTATCTCAACCAGGCCCGGTATTGATCCGGTTGGCACTTGCGTCGGCCAAAAAGGAGTCCGAGTTCAGACGGTCATTAACGAACTAAACGGCGAAAAGATAGATGTCATCCAATACAGCGACAATATCGAGGTTTTCTTAGCGGCAGCTTTATCTCCCGCTGAAAACTTAAAAATTAAACTGGACGAAGACAAAAAAATAGCTTATGTTTATGGAGACTCGGACCAGCTGGCCTTAGCTATCGGTAAAGACGGTCAAAACGTCAGACTAGCCAGCAAGTTGGTTGGCTGGCAAGTGGAAGTTATGTCTGAGGCAAAAGACAAAACTGCCGCTACTGTATAAAAATAGAATCTGTACAAACAGATTAATTTAAGTAAAACTATATATGCCAAAAGTGAAAAAAGATCCGGTTATTGTTGTTTTAGGCCACGTTGATCACGGCAAGACCAGCTTACTTGATAATATCCGCAAAACTAATTTGGCTAAAAAAGAAGCTGGTGGGATAACCCAATCGATCGGTGCCTGGCAAGCCAAGCTGGATAATCAAAAACTCACCTTTATTGATACTCCAGGGCATGCAGCTTTTAGTCACATGCGGGCTAGGGGAGCTAATGTTGCCGATGTGGCGGTTCTAGTAGTGGCTGCCGATGATTCTGTTAAAGCCCAAACTAAAGAAGCCATCAAAATTATCCAAGATGCCAAAATTCCATTCATTGTAGCGGTGACCAAGACCGATCTGGTTTCGGCCGATTTGGAGAAGGTCAAAGCCGACTTAGCCAAGGAAAACGTAATTGTAGAAGATTATGGTGGCCAAGTGGTTATGATTCCCATCTCTAACAAAACCCAGTCGGGAATTAAGGAGCTTTTGGAAATGATAGTCTTAACCTATGAAATGAACCCGGTTATGGTTGATGATGAAGTTGAGGCTTCTGGTTTTGTGCTGGAAACTAACTTTGATAAACATAAAGGCTATTTAGTTAGCGTTATAGTTAATGAAGGGCATTTAAAGATTGGCGACGTCGTTGTTTGCAGTCGGTCAAAAGCTAAGATTAGAGCCTTGTTTAATGATAAAGCCAAGCCGGTCAAGCAAGCCGGCCCGGGAGAGCCGGTCCAAATTTGGGGTTTTGACAGCTTGCCTGAAATTGGGGATATCTTTAAAGTTGATAAAACCAAGCCATTTAAGAAAGCTGGCAAAACTCAATCAAGGTTGATTTTGCCGGACAAGATTAAACAACAGATCACCAGTTTTGACGATGATAAAGTTATCCCGGTTTTTGTCAAAGCATCAACCCATGGCATGTTAGAGGCTCTCTTAGCTAGCTTGCCTAATGAGGTCAAAGTTATTCATCAAGGTATCGGCGGAGTAACCGAATCCGAGGTGTCGCTGGCAGCTGGTTTGGGCGTAGAGATTGTTAGCTTGCAGGTTAAAACCAAGCCATACATTCTATCTTTGGCCAAACAAGAAAAGGTAAAGATCAGTGAATATCAGGTAATCTATAAACTTTTAGAAGATTTTGAGAAGCGTGTTTTAAAACTTATCGAGCCAACGATAGACCAAGATATTTTAGGTGAGGCGGTCGTCTTGAAGATATTTAATATTAGAGATAAGCAGATCCTTGGTTGCCGGGTTGAGTCCGGCCGGCTCAAGCTTAACGATGATTTAGAGATTAAACGGAACAATAAAATCATAGGCGAAGCCAAGCTTGTTGATCTGCAGATCAACCAACAAAAAACCGATGTTGTTAAAAAGGGTCAAGAATGCGGCATTTTGGTTAAGACCAAGCTTGACTTAAAAAAATCCGATGTGATATTATCCTATAAGAAATGATACAGGAACTTAATTTGGTTGAAGATTTTCTTTCCTTAATCAATCAAGCTAAAGATATCGCTATCTGTCTTAACTCAAAACCCGATGATGAAGATGTTGTTTTATTTGCCGGTCTAGGCCTGGGCCTGCAAACAGAAAATAAGCCCAAAGTTTGGTTGACAGGTAATTTCCAAACGCAGCTAAGCTACCCACACAAGCAAGACATCAAACTTAGCGGCCAGGGCAATCGCGACTTGGTTATCAACTTGCCACTTCAAGAAGATCAGGTTGAGCGGGTTTACACGACCATAGGTCAGGACAAAAAAATGCAGGTTGTCATAGAGCCTAAAAACGGCCAGTCTGCTCCTGGGATAGAGTCGGTTTCGATAGGTTACCAAGGCTTAAAGGTGGACATGGTCGTCTTGATAAACGTGGCTCAACTTAGTGATTTGGGCGAGGTTTATGACCAGAACCGCTTATTGTTTCAAGAAGTTCCTATAGTCCATTTTCATAATGAGTCGGTTTCTGGCCTGGGCAAACTTAATTTTGCCTATCAAAAAAATCAAGGTATTGATTTTTTAGTCGATTTCTTTATTCAAACTAAGTTAGATATTAACCCCAAAGGTGCCGACATCTTGTTGTGGGGCTTGCGTTATCTATCAGCTAATTTCCGGCCGCCGGTGCCGGCTTCTAAATTTAAAACCGCGGGCTGGCTCATTGAACATGGAGCCAAAGACCAACCCGTGACCCAAATTAGCAGCCAAAACTGGATTAAGCCGGCCCCGCATCACCCCAGCGCCGTTTAAGCTGGCCACTAAACAATCTTTCGGTCATTAGTAATAAACCGGGCCAATCGACGGCCTAGCTTAACCGCATAATTGATTCCCCGATCATAAGGGTAAACCTGAAGCATGTTGGCTATATACAGATTTGAACTGCCGACTTTTAAAGGGGGTATCTCTTTTGAGTAGCCAACTGGCATAACTGGCTGGCCAAACCTTGCTTGGAATAAATGGCAATCGATTAGATGGTGTTTTTTTAAGCCAGGACTGATTTTGGTTAAGTATGGCCAAAACTCTTTGAGCAGTTGGGTCGGTTCATAATTTAGGTATTTATGATCTAATGGCAGGTAATTGCCGATGTAAACCAGGTGCTGGTTATTGTAATATTTTTTAGCGATAAAGTTGGTGTGTTCGGCGACGATGAGAAAAGGATACTCAGTTTGGTTTATGTTTAGCCAGTAAGTTTTGTCATCAAAAAATCTTTTGTTCAAGCGCAAAATTAAGGTTTGGGCCGATAAATAACTTTTATCCTTAATAAATGATTGGTAATAGTTTTTTGTTAAGAGATTGTAGTTTTGCCAAGTTTCCGGAGGCGAGGTTAAGACTATTATATCAGCTTTAGTTTTGCCTTTATCGGTTTTTAATTCAAAAGTTTGATCGTGAGAAGCAATGCTTGTAACCTTGGTATGAAATTGAAACTCAACCTTGATTTGGTTTTGTAACTTGTCAACTAACCGACTGGCCAAATGGGCAAAGCCGCCTTGAGGATAGCCAAGCTGGCGGCTACGGCTTTTAATCCTGGCCCAAAACCAGGCCAGGTTAACCCGGCCGGCGTATCGGTCAAATTTGGATTTTAAAAGCGGAGCAAAAATTTGTTGGTAAGCCGGCTGGCCGATTATTTTTGGCAAAAACTTGGCGGTTGTATAGGCTTCGAGCTTCAAGCCAAACGGCCACAACTTCAAAAAAGCCAAACCGCTGCCAAGATAGAGTTTGTTGAAAAAATTAAGGAACGGATAAGTAATCACATCCTGAGGGCTGTCGAATTTGATTTTTTTTTGCTTAATGAATAGGCTGGTTTTAGGCAGCTTAAATTTAACCATATCCGCCAAGCCAAGCCGATTTAGAAGTTCCAGAACATCCTTATCACTAGTAAATAGATGATGGTAAAAGTAATCCAGGCTCCAAGTCCAGTTTTTTAACTTAAAGCCGCCGGCCAAGCCGCCGGCTTGACCCTCTTTTTCAACAATAACAATCTCAAGGTCAGGGTTGTTTTTGCTTAAATAATAGGCGGCGCTTAAACCGGTGAAACCAGCGCCGACAATGACCGCTTTTTGGTTTTTAATCGGCATGGTTTATAAAAGGAGCAGTAGTCCAGCCGTGCCCAAAATAATTGAGCCGACGGTAAACAAGATAGTGGTTTGAGGACTACCTGCTTCAGGCATGATGGCGGTGGTTGGTGTAGCTGTCGGTGGTTGGGTCGGCCCAGGCGGAGTGCAGCCATCGAACCACTCGGCATTGGTGACGCATTTCTTTTGGCTAGTATTGTCTGATCCGATATCAGCGCAGACTTTGTAATCCAAGTCGGCACAATCATTGTCGGTACCGCAAACCTTAACACCGCAAGGCGCTGGGGTTGGTGTTGGTCCAGGCGGAGTGCAGCCATCGAACCACTCGGCATTGGTGACGCATTTCTTTTGGCTGGTATTGTCTGATCCGATATCAGCACAAACCTTATAGTCTAAACCGGAACAGTCATTATTGGTACTGCAGATGAGCTGGCCGCAAGCTGGTGGCGGGGTTGGAGTTATGGTGGTTGGCGGGGTTGGAGTTGGAGTGTATCTAGGAACGCTGAATGTCAACAGACAACTACCACCAGTACTGTTACAAAACTGGGCTTGGGCAGATGATCCTGACGGGGCGTTTGGCGCAACCGGTTGGGTGCCGATTGATTTGAGTTTCAAAGCAATAATAACCGTCCCTCCAGCCAAAGCCAGAGTTCCAATAAGAAGCACCAAGGTTAGCCAGTTATGTAGTAAGAAAGTTTTAAGCTTAGCCATCTACACCTCCGCTAGTACAGAACCAACCTTCGGTTGGTTCATGGACCGAAACCGAAACGCTATAATCACCGAAACCTTCTTCAGGCACGGTATAAACATAAGATGATGTGTAAACCTTTTTACCATTGGAAATAGTGAACTGAGGTTGGCTGCCTTCAACCTCCCTAACTTTTTGGCCGTTTTTGAAGACGGTAAAGATAATTTTATCGATGTTTTTATTGGTAGTGGTGTAGCCTTTGCCGATAAAAGTCAATTTATCATTGGGCTTGATTGTTTGCTGGTTATAAGTTTGACCATTGATCTTGTCAATTTTGACTAGATAACAAGCAGTTTTACCGGTTTCTGGGATGGTCGGCGTTGGCGATGGTGTTGGGGTTGTGGTTTGGCAGTTTGGATCTCGGCCATGGCTTGAAGCCTCACAAGACAGACCGCCGCTAAAGACGGCGCTGATATCTGTTTGCCAATCGCATTGTTGCTTGCTTGGATCTTTTCTATTTGTCATTGACAAGGATAGTGAATCGCCAGGCTTTAAGGTAATGCCGGTTTCATCGTTTGATCCGCCACTGCAAAAACCTGGGCTTGACGGATTGTAGCACCATCTGGCAAACCAGGTAACCTGGCCATTGGTTAGGGTCCTGTCGGTTTTATTGGTCACCTTAACGCCGTTTATATCAGCAAAACATTCAATAGTGTCCTTAACCCCGACACAGCTGTTGTTGACACATTTGGCTCCGTCGGCGCAGTCAGAATCCCGGTAACAGCCGGCTCGGCTGCGGCAGGTATTTTCTTGGCAAACTTCCCAAGCGGCGCAATCATTGTCATCTGCGCAGTAAGCTGGATCGCCAGGCTTATATTGACAGGTAGAACCTCCTTCGCAGTTGGTCCCTTCTTTCCTGACACATCGCCAGCCCTCGCCTTTTTTTTCGATACAAGTTGGTGTGCCATCGCAACAAACATCAGCTTCGCCACCACTTCCGGTTGTGGGGGTCGGGGTCGCTTCACCTTCTGTGCAATTTAACAAATTTTTAGCATCATCGCCTAGTTCTTGGCAACAACCTGTATCTTTTTCAAAATAATTTTCCACCTTGCCATCGACGCATTTGAAATGTTCTCTAACCGCCCAATTATTGGTTGTGTCAGCTTGGCAAGTGCCAGGTCCTAAATATGGATTGTCGTTTGGTTTGTTGCATGGATCACCCACCTTGTAGGTATCGCCGCTTATTGGCTGTCCTTGCAGATATACTTGTGGCTTAGATGTTAACTTTTGTTTAAGTAAGAAGGCAATAGGGGCGATTATTAAAATTATGCCGACAACGCCGCTTAATATTAAAGGCAAATTATTCTTTTTAGCTTTGGCTGGGGAAGAGGGTAGCTGAAGCGGTTGGCCGGTTGGGTTATTGTCGTCTCCTTTGAGATCGACCATGCCTCGTTCAGGATTAATAAGCGGAGGTTTTTTTAAGTTGTCTTTCGGCTTTGGCTCAGGTTGATTGTTCATAACTAACCTCTTGATTGAGTATAAAGGCTGAAACCGCTAAGTGTCAAGAAAACGAAGGCTAAGCCTAAAAACAGGTAAAAAGTTTCTATACCAGAGGTTGGCACGCCGGCGTCTGTGGCTGGCATGGAAGTTTGAGGTAATGGCGTAGCGGTGGGCTCTAGTGTTGGAGTCGGCGTAGAGACTGCTAATGTTGGGGTTGGTTCGGTTACTTGGGCCGAGGCCGAGGCGGTGTATTCTGGCAGTTGGTTGGCGCTGCCGTCGGCGGCGACGAAAAACCGCCGAGTCAATTGGTGCTCATTGCCGGCATCGTCTGTGTAAACCAGTTGAATGGTATGTTCACCTGGTTCTAAAGAAGCCGGCGGTGTCCAATGCCATTGGCCATTTTCATCTATATAAACGTCGGCGACGATTTCTTGATTTGAATGAACTATAATTTTAATGGTTTTTTCTTTTGGGCCGAAACCGGAAAAAACAGGGGTTTTGGTGGCGATCTTGGCTCCGTCGCGGGCGGGATTGGTTAACTTTAAGATTTCTTCATCAAGGGCAAAGCCGGATTCTTTAAGCGGCTGCTTATCGATTTGGCTTGAGTTTTGGTTATTGTCGGGGCTGGCTGTGGGCTGGCCGGCGCCGATTGGTAGGTTTTGCCGCCTGTCTTTGTTTTTCTTAAGGCAGTCATAAGCTTGGCCGACGATTATCGCCGGCGCCGGATCGAGATTGGAAGTGAGACACTGACCTTGAGTAGTTTGGCCTTGGTAAACCGCGGTTAAGTTAACCCGACTGGCTTGACTATCAAGATTAAAATAGCTTTTCAGATCGGCTTGCCTTAAAAGAGACAGATTAACGGCCCATTGACCTTGTTGATCGGTGATGGCGCTTAACAGGTTGGTTCCGGTTGAGGAGATAAAAACTAGCCCGCCGCTAACCGGCTGGTTTTGACTGTCAAGCAACTGACCTTGAGCCAGCTTGGCGGCTCGGCTTTCTAAAGGCGGCGGGGTTTTTAAAGTGAAAGGTACGCAGTCGCCATTACCGCACTGGCTTGAGTCGGTGCAGAAAGTTTTGTTGTTTTGGCATTGGCCCACGCCGAGGTTGTTAACCCCGATAGTGTAGTAAATAGTTTTATCAACCGGCAGATTAACTAGTTCGACATAATGATTTTTGTAATAGCCTTCTTTATCAGCTTGTTTGTCCCGGGTGTCGCTGGCCATAAAGCTTAACTCATCAGAGTTGAAGCCGTAAAGGATGAAGCCGGCGGTGACTTCATCGGTTTGCCAAGTAACGGTGGCCTCGGCCTTGTTGTTGATAAAAGCGGTTTGATTGCTGACTTTAAGATTGTTGGGCAGGGAACTAACCGAAGCTTTGGTTTTGTAACTTTGCCGTTGCTGGATTAAAAAAACGGTGGCGCCGATACCAAGGGCCAAGACCAAGATGGCCACGAGAGTTGGTATATGGATCTGCTTTAATCTTTTCATATCTTTTATTCTATGTTTTATTTTGACTTGGCGCAACCGAGTTTATTTGGCCGGAAGGGCTGCCGACGGGCTCGGCCGGCTTACCGGATTCTGAAGCCTGAGTCTGGTTAAATATTTTTTTATCGGGATTTTTTGGCTGTATTTCGGCGTTATAGATAAGGTTAATATTAATGGGTTGGGTCTGGTTTTTTAAAAACTGCCAAAACGGTTTGTTGATTTTTGACCTGATCGGTCTGATTAGCTTGCCCGGGCTGTAGTTGGCATTTTGGACTTTGAGCTTAGCTTTATAAACGTTGATAACCAAGGCGAAAACAACTACCAACCCGGTTAAGATACTGATGAATAAAAGATCTTTTTTAAACTTAATCATAGTTGTACACCTTTGCCGTGAGCAAACCTGTTAATATGACCCGATCGCCTTGTTGGGGTTTGATGTTGATATCATCAAAACTTAGGATCAGTCTTGATTTTTCTATGCTGGCGAGAAACCGGAGGACATCGCTATAACGGCCGGTAACCTCTATATTGGCCTGATAAACAATCATTTGATTATCCTTTTTTGTCTTAGGCGGCCAGTTATAAGATGGTAAGCCCAAACCTTTGAGGTAGAGGTTGTTTTGATAAACATAAACCTTAATGATTCTGCCCAAAAATGCCGGACTGAATTGGTTGGGAAAAAGCTCATTGATTAATTCGGGGTCATCTATGCTTAAATAATCTTGTTGGAGTTTATTTAGCTGAGCTATTTTTTGATCCATTTGAGTCAGTAACTGCCGATTGGTGGAGATGGTTTCTTTAAGGTTAATGATGGTGCTTATGGTTGGTTGTATAGCGGCTAAGATTAGAATTGACAAACTAATGATAAGCAGTGTGGCATTAGTATAAACACGGACATCTTTGCGCCTATAGTAGGTGCGGTGCCATCGTTGGTACGAATCATTGATATTTAACATAAACCGGCTTTAGAGCTAATTGAATGGTAAAGGTGATCAACTTAACTTCGTTGGTTGGCGATAAATCGGATGAGATCTTGGTTAATGAAACCGATTTAAAGGCAGGGTTTTTCTTCAAGTATTTGAGAAAATAGGCTAAAGAAACTTCATTAGGGCTATAGCCGACCAAAGTCATGCTGCTTTTATTAGCGGAGATATTGTTTAGGATTATGTTTTTAGGCAAGGAATCGGTCACGGCGGTAATGTATTTGGAAAAGGTAGGAGTTTTTTGCCACTCTTTGATAACTAAGTTTTGCTTTTGGCTTAATTTGGTCACTTGACCTTCAAAAGTTTTAGACGATTGAAGAATGGCGACATTATTGTTTATTTTATCCTTAACTTCAAGCAAATCCTGATCTAGTTTAAACCGAGTTAAGAAGGCGGAAATGACGATAAGCTCTGTAATAATCAAGGCATACTTACCGTACGTAGTGACCCATTTAAGAAAGTATGCTATCCAGTAATGGTTCCATTGAGACGATGGCAACAAGTTGATATTTTGGCTTGACATTAATTGATAATAACATAAAATTTAGTCTGTTATCAATAAGATTGAACAGGCTTGGTTGGTTGCCAAAGCTGATGTGATTTGGGAAAATTGGTTAATACTTGTTAATTTTAATTTTGGGACTTGACATTTCACACACTTTTGTGAAATTATAAGCTTAAGTTCTCAGCCTGCCTCATGAGGAAATTCCCCGTTAGTATTTGATATTTATCAAATATATTGGTTTTTATGATTATTAATTTCACTTTAGCGAAAGGGCAAATCATGAAAAAAAGATTGTTTTTAGTCTATCTTAGCTTGTTTGGTTTGAGCTTAGCCTCGATGGGGTTGTTGACGGCCAAAGCCTATTTTACCAGCCAAACTCAAATTAATAACAACTCGCTATCATTGGGTACTTTGGTTATGAAGCTAAATGGTGACCAAGATAGCTTGTCGGCGGTTTGGACCGGCAGTAATCTCAAGCCGGGCGATAGTGTTTCAGGCTCTTTTGAGTTTAAAAATGCCGGCAGTATCGACGCTGAAGCGGTTGGATTTACTTTTGTCAACCAAGGCTTTAACCAATCGGTCCAGCCAACATTGGATAACAAGCTGCGGCTAACCGGTTTCAAATTTGGACAGGTTGAGTTGATAAGCGATATCGAGGCGGCGATCGCTTCCGGCCAAGACCAAGCCAGTGTTGGCGACTTGATAGTCACCACCACAAAAGCCAACGGGCTGGCCGGCTTAGACATCGACTCGGACGGTCATTTAAACTTGGCCGAGTTAAACAGCCAAGAGCTAGTTGTTAAAAGACAAACCGGCGCCAGCGTGGCCGGCCTGGATGCATCCAGCCAAAGCGACTTAGCCATGACGCTGTTGTTTGTTTCTGGGAGTAATGACAATGATTATCAAGGCGATAGCTTGACAACTGATATTACCGGGACGCTTTATCAAGTTGCCCCTTAACTTAACCAATGTTTAAAGTTGCAGGTTTGATTTTGGTTTGGCTGGCCGTTTCTTTAAGCTTGGGCCTAGTAGTGGTTAGCTTTATACCCAATAAGAGCTGGCGTTTGGTTGTAGTGGCATCAGGTTCGATGGAGCCCCAAATTAAAGTCGGCGACTTGGCCGTTGTTATCAAAAACCAATCACCTCAGCCAGGCGATATCGTTTTATTTAAACACAAAAGCCAGCTGGTGCTTCATCGGCTAGTAAGGCAAGAGGCCGGTTATTGGCTAACCAAAGGCGACGCCAATCTAGGGGTTGACAAGACCAAGTTAAAGACTGGTCAGATTATCGGCAAAACGGTTTTTATCATCCCGGCTGTTGGTTTAATCTTTTACCATAAAGGTTTGTTATTTATGTCTACTTACATTGTTTTTGGCTTGGTCTTAGCCGCCGGGCTGGGTTTGGTACATGAAGAAGCTTAATCGATCTAAATTAATAGTCAGCTTGGTTGTTTTTAACCTAATGGCCAGCTTGACTTTTTTTGCTTTTAATCTAAACTTGGCAACAGCTTTTTATTTTGATACCGCGATTATTAATAATAACCAGGTTTCGATAGCTGATTGGACGGCGCCGGAATCGACCGAAGATATTAATTCCAGCTTAGCCTTATGGCAGTCAAGTCAAGCATTTTGGGTTAATATTGTCAGCCATGATGATGTCAGTCAGATAATAAAGATCGATGTTTATTACAGCTACGGCAATTTGAACGATTATAAATTCAAGTATTATAAAACCTTAACCGCCTCATTGGGTGATTTTACCTCAAGCCAGGATGTTCAAACCCGGTTTTTGTTTACCAGCCCTGAGGGTGACGGCCACTATGATATTGCTTTTGTAGCCACAGACAGTGCCGGCAATCTGGAATCATTGCCCCAGTCTCAGACCGCTGGTTTTAACGTTGTGAGTTTAGATGTAGATACCACGCCGCCGGTGACAGCTTTAAGTTTGGGCGATAGTGGCTCGGAGAGGTTTTTGGCCCAAGACCAAGAAATACATGGTAGTTTTGAAGAAGCTGACACAACCGGTTTCAGTTGGGGTACAATCGCCGGCAGTCAAGGTTTGGTTCAGGATCAATCATTGGCACACCAAGGCGATTATGCTTTTAGTTTAGGTTTTGATTCAAGTCAGGCCCCATCGGTGAGCAAAGATTATTTGGAAAAGCAATATTTATTGACCCAACCAACCTGGCTTAGTTTTTGGTGGCGTTACATATCGGAAGATTACATAGATTTCGATTCTTTTTTGGTCCAGGCTAAGAGCCAAACTAAAACTGTTGACATACTTCAATATGGTTTAGATGTTACCGACCCGCCAAGCGATACCGGCTGGCAAGAAACATCATACTATTTTGATTCTGGCTGGCTAAACCACATTTTTAATTTGAGGTTTGAACTGATCAATGGCTTGGACGATCGATACCCAACCCAAGTCTTGGTGGATGATGTCAGGTTGATTCCGGCCGACAGCCAATTCTTGGCGGATACCAAGGAACTGGCTTTGTTGCCCAAGGATGCCTCAGGTTCCGGCGTTGTCAAAGTCAATGTTTGTCTGGAGAACAATTGCCAAGAATACAACTATGATGGTTTGGTTTCGGAAACAGTCACGATTGGGCCGGTGCCGGCCGGCCAAGCTGTGGTGTTAAATTATTGGAGCCAAGATGATCTTGGCCACTTGGAAGCGACCAAAAGCGCGGTTTTAGCCGTTAAGGACAACACTACCGACAATATGATAGGCCAGTTGGATTCAGATGTAAATAAAAACATTGTTTTAAATCAGTTTTTGGTTGATCCTGACGGCTCGGCTGGCCAAGGTAATGATAATGATGATATGCCTTATGGAGAGTGGGTTGAGGTCTTTAATCGTCATCCTTCATTAGTTATTGACCTTAACCAATGGTATATAGTTGATGCTGCCGGCAATCAAATTGTATTTGACTCAACCCGATCAATTTCCCAAACAACCCTAGTTCAGCCATTGTCCAGCTTAAGATTTTATTTGAACAAGGCGGTTTTAAACAATAATCAAGACACTATCAGTCTGTATGATAATGTTGGTTTATTGATTGATCAAATTTCTTATGACCAAGTGGTTATCGGCAAAACTTGGAAAAGGCAACCAGATGGTTTCGGCTCTTGGATGGATCCGGAGCCTAAGATTGATTTAGTTAATGCCAAGCTTGTGCCGGATAGTAACCCTGTTTCGACCGAGTCCGGAGTCTTGATACCAGCGCCTGCAATAGCTACCGCCGGCGCCAAACCAGCTTTAACCGGCGGTATTGACAAAGAAGCCAAAGAGGCTTCTTTATCAGCCGGTCTCGATCCTAAACCAAGTCAAACTCCGATTCCGGCCGGAACCGCCAAGCCGGCCGTAACTACTGTTCAGACTCCATCACCGACACCATTGCCGACAGAAGAAAGTCAAAAGATTGAACCGGCAACAAAAGATGGAAAACCAACTGTCACCGCAGAAGACAAAGCAAGCCAAGCTCAGAGCCAATCAGAATCGGAAACGGGGACAACTGACAATCAAACATCACCCTCCGATCTGGTGCCGGATGACGACGTTGATTCTGGTCTAACCACCCCAATCGCCATACCTATTCCAACAGCCTTGCCGACACCTACCGATAAGGATGTTAATCAGTTGTCAAAGACAGATGAGAGAGATTAAGCTTTTATTAAGTTGTTTATCGGCTTTAGTGGTTATTGCCGGATTTGGTTTGCCAGCCTCGGCCAAAGACATTGATGTCAGCTGTGGTCAAGGCAGCTGCCGGCCGGGTGTGGTTGATGGCTTTTTCTCAAAAGACAACCTCAAACCAGGCCAAGATTATTTCTTTAATCTTAAATTGACCAACACAGACTCGGCCAGCCAAAACATTATCTTAAGGTTTAAACCCAAAACCAACAATCAAGTGTTTAAGTTTTATATCACCGATGCCGATAGGCTCATTTATGAAGGTTACTTAACCGAAGAGGTCAGCCTTAACTTAGGCAAGCTTGAACCGCAAAAAGCCAAACAGGTAGCGGTTAAGATCTCAACCGCCTCAGATACGGGCAATGAATGGCAAGGAGCTTCCTTTGATTTTGACAGCAACGTTTACATGGAGCTTGGCGAAGCTGGTTCGACCGAATCAGAAACAACTGATAATCAGCCAAAACCAACCCAAGCAACGCCAACCGGCCGGCCAAAGCCGGCTAGATTGCCAACCCAGTCAAACCAAACAAACTTAGGTAAGGTTTTAGGCAAGACAAGCCAAGACGATATCTTGGCTAGTCAAACGGAAACGGTTAAGCCGACGAATTTTTATGGCTGGCCAGGCCTTTTGCTTGCTGGCCTCTTGGTTTGGACAACTATTATAGTTGCAAAGAAGCGTGTAAAATTGAAAAGATGATTGTTATTGGCATAGATGAAGTGGGACGAGGCGCTTTAGCTGGTCCGATGCTGGTTACTGGAGCCATAATCAATTCAGATCACCATTGGTTTGAGGCTTTGACCCAGCCCAGCCGACTTGGCTTTGAGTTTTACCTGGATGTTTTGAACCGCCGAGTTTTAAGGGACAGTAAAAAATTAACCCCCAACCAACGGCGCCAAACAGCTGAGTTGTTATTAAGTCAGCTGAATTTTATTACGATGTTAATACTGCCGGAGTCGATAGACAAAGACGGCTTAAGCCATGTTTTTGATATCGCCGTTGGCAAAATAATCGCTAAAGCCAAGCTTCAGTTTCCTGATGACAAGGTCAAGATATTGGTTGATGGACGACGATGTCCAAGACTCAACCAGCCCAAGCTCCAAATTGAAGCCGTGGTTGACGGGGATGACAAGATCGGCCTAATCGCGGCGGCTTCGGTTATTGCCAAGGTAAAAAGAGACAATCTCATGCTTGATTTAGATCAAGAATATCCGGATTATAAGTGGCAGTCTAATGTTGGTTATGGGACCAAAGATCATATTCAGGCCATATTAAAATATGGCCCAACCAAGCACCATCGCCGCAGTTTTTTAACCAAAATCACCAAAAACAACTTCTTCCGCTCGATAAAGCAGCCAAAACCGGACCTTAATAAAACCTAGTGAGCCTTTAAGCTTCTTATAGCCGGTGACTGTATTTTGACTTTTGAGTTGGCTTTTATCATAATAAAGCCATAATGATAAATTATTGGTTAAAAGAGATAAAAACAGAAGTTGTTGCCGGCCAAAAAAATCTTAACCCGGTTATTGACTGGGTCGATGCCGGTTTTAAGTCGTGGAGGTTAAAAACTTTGTCATTGATTTTTTTGAGCGTAGGGGTAGCTTTTGCCCTTAACGGCTTATGGCCGATTATTTCATACAAGCTTTTCCTCAAGCAAAAGATTATGAAATACTCCCAGATGCTGGTGGTTTCTGATTTAAATAGTCAAAATCGGCTTCTTTCTGCCACCAACCAAACCGATGTCCAAGCTATTGAAATAGAAAAGCGAAGCGACTTTAACTTGGTCAATTGGTTTCCCCAAGGAATGCCCCAATTACCAAACAAGAAGTACACGGTCGATGAGTATAACATTTCCATTCCAAAGCTAAAGATAGACAAGGCCAAGGTGATAATCGGCGGCCAAGATTTAGCTAAAGGCATAATTCATTACAAAGGTACGAGTGTTCCGGGTGAGTTGGGCCAGCCGGTTTTGTTCGGCCACTCCAATCTGCCCCAGTTTTATTCTCCTAGCAGTTATAAGACTGTCTTTACCGAGCTGTCTGATCTGGAAATTGGTGATCGGATCAAGATTGAGTACGACGGAGTTGATTATGATTTTCAAGTGGTTTCATTAAGGATTGTCAAACCCGATGATTTTACCGTCTTGGAGCAATACTATAATTATCGGGGGTTAAGATTGATAACTTGCGTTCCGCCGGGAACGACATGGGAGAGATTGGTAGTTGACGCCCGTCTTATAGAATAAGCTATGCCGGATAAAAAAACCAGTAAAGTTAAGTTTCCTTTACTGGCGGTTGATTTGGGCTTGAAAACCACCGGCTTGGCTTGGGCCAGCAATCAAGTGGCTGTTGAGGTTTTAAAGCCGATAAAAATGGATAAAACTCAACAGGTTTTTAGCCAAGTTTTGGACTTGGTTAAGTCACTCAAGATTAAGACTGTGGTTATCGGCCGTCCCGAACAAGGGGAGGTTGTTTATTGGGCCAAGCAGTTAAGCGGTTATTTAGAGGATAAAGCCACCGGTTTGGAGGTTTTTTTACACCCGGAAACCTTAAGTTCGCAAAAGGCTTGGACCTTAATGAGTCGACTGGATTATTCTTTCAAAGCTAAAAAAGAGCTTAACGACTCTTTCGCCGCCCTGGAAATTTTAAAAGATTTCTTGGCTTAAAGAGTTTTCTACAGATTTGATTGGAGTTTGACCTTGATGTTATCGGCCTTTAAAGGCATGTATTGCAATGATTTTGGCACCGGCGGTTTAAAGCTGATTTTAAAAGCAAAGACTCCAGGTAAGTTTTGCAGGTAAAAATAAGCATCTTGACGGCTCTTGGCCTTGAGGTTTTGGTTAAGCAAAGACGGATTGAGATCCCAGGTTAACGGCATGTTAACTTTAAGCTGGTAATGGTCTTTTTCTTGGGGAATAAACTGCCATTTAACTTGGTTCTTATCGACTGAAAAACCTTCCGGAGCAGTTGTGGCCACGATGTCATCGACAAGCTTTTGGATGTCTTGCTTGTTGTAAGCCAGGACGCTGATTTTTATTTTGGATTTGAGATTGACCTTTTCAGCCGGTTGGTTAAGCTTGTAATTAAAGTCTTCGGTTAAATATTCTATTTTAGTTGAGTTATTGATTATAGCTTCGCCGTCTTTGAGTGATTTTCTAACTAGTTGGTCTAACTCGGAATCGACTTGTTTTTTAATTTGGTCTTTTAATTTGTTGATGTCGTTTTTGGATACGGCTTGAACCTCATACTTTTTGCCACCCGTAAATGCGGTTGCCACTTTGGCTTTATAAACATTGTTGTCCAACTTGGTAAATTTAAGCTCCGTGCCCTGGTTTAAGTTGGCCTCATCACCGAAAAAGGTAGTTTTGGCCTTCACCGTAGCTTTACCCGGAATGTAAAGGACGGCTTCATCTTCCTTAACTTGACTGCTTTGCGAAGCGACCGTAACTTTTTCGGTGAGGACGACTTTCTTTTTACTATCATTGGTCAGATACAAAGACGTGCCGTTGTTAAGGGTCTTGACTTGATTGGTTTTGTTGTAAATGGTGATTTTTCCTTGGCCGGGTTCACCTTCTTCAACCTTACCGGTAGTGGTGGTTTCGGCTGTTTTGGTTATGGTTACTTCGACCAAGCGGGAAGGAATAATAAAATTGTCATAGTCAGGGGATTTGACTTGGTTATCGAATTTAATCTCGATTATTTTAGTAGCGGTTTCGGTTTTGGGAACGATGACTATTTCGGCTTGGAAGAACAGGTAGTAAACAAGGCCGGCCAAAGCCGGTAAGATCAAGAAGGGTATGAAAACAAAGACCAGCTTGGAGACCGAGGGTAAGCCAGAGTTTATCTTAGGAACAATTCCGGCCAATTTGGCTAAGAAATTAAACCGGAAGCGAGGTTTTTTATTAAACAAATTAAACACTTTAGCGAAACTAAACTTGGCCGGCAACTTGGTGGCTATGGTTGGCGGCCGGCCGGCCGGCGGTTGAGAAGTTGTTTCTTGATTGTCACTGTTTTCATCTAAAAAGACGCCTAAATCGGCTAGATTAGGCTCGGCTGGCATCGACTTGTTGTCTTGGCTTGAATCGGTTGGTTTAAAGCTTTGGTCTTGGCTTGGGCTAAGATCTAGCTTGGGCAGTTTTGGTTTTGGGGGGGCATTTTGAATCGGTTCGATTTTTGTTTCAGGCTTAAGGCTGTCTATTTCCGGTTTAGCTTCAACAGGCAAGGATTCATCATCCGCCAACTTAGCCTCCGGCATCATTGGTGGAGTTGATTCTGTCATCAAGACGACTTGAAGTTCGTCTGGGTGGTTGGCATTGCTGAAAATGACTCGTGAGATGTCCATAACTAACTGGTCTTTATCAATAAAGTTTAGCTCCGGTTGCTGGGGAAAGCCCAACTGGCCTTGCCAGTCGATGTGGTCTATTTGGTGTTTTAACTTGTTTTGTTGGCCGTTGTTTAGATTGAATAAGAAACTAACGCGGGTTGGGAAGACTTGACCTTGCAGTCGGCTGAGCGCCTCGCTTATGTCATCGGCGATATTTTGGCTGCGGCCAACAGCGACGTGTTCGCTTATGCGTCCTAACTCGATTCGAGTAATGCCGACGATGGTCGGTAACAGATTAAAAAGTAAAAAAGAAGGAGGGGATAAACTCAATTGGCGCTGTTTAAAGATTAAGGCTTCTTCCAAAACGACGAAGCCGTTAACTTTCAGCGATAAGCTTTTTTTGGCTTGCTTGAGGAAATCCTTGCGATTGGGACTTAGATCATTGGCCACTAGCCAATCTTGCGATAAGACAAAAATAGCTTCCTTAACCTCGATGCCGTTTTGGTTGTAAAAGCCAACTAAAACCTGGTCCAATTGATCTAAAAATTTGTCTTTGTTACCACCATAATCAAACAAGTCGGTTATTTGATGGATCTCAACCTTTTTATTGGTGACCTTAACCAAAACAGCAAACAGGTCGCTTTCAAAAGCAATAACCAGATTGACCCATTTCTCAAGAGCTTCAGACATACTATTTTATAGTAGCATAATTAATTTTCACTAAGCAAGAAAACAGGTCTAAATTTAGGCCGGCCGGCGGAGGCGGTTAGCCGGTCACGAAGATAAGTTTTAGTAACTTGGCTTGCTAGCTTATTAAAATAGGCCAAAAATCAAAAGATAAATTGAAAATTCATTAATGTCTGTTATACTATCCTCGTTATTTATCCAAGAAACCTTATATTATATAACTAATAATGAGATATAGTCGCTATCGATTTCCCAGCCCCTTGATGCTTTTAAAGGGCCAGCAAAAGCGGGTGTTTTCAGCCAGTTTGATTATTCTAGTGTCGCTGTTGTTGTCTCGGGTCCTGGGTATTGTCAGAGACAGGTTGTTTACAACTTATTTCTTCGGTGGCTTGGAGTGGCAGTTGGATGTTTATTACGCCGCCTTTCGCATACCTGATACTCTATACCAACTGATGATAAGCAGTGTTTTGGCGGCCGGCTTTTTGCCGACTTTTAGCCAGAAATTGGTCAAGGAATCAAAAACCAAGGCTCTAAACTTTGCTTTTATCACCTTGTTTGCCTTGCTTGGTTTGTTAAGTTTGTCGATTTTAATTTTGTATCCTTTTTGGAGCTCTTTAATTACGATTTTGGCGCCAGGCTTTTCTTACCCTCAGCAGCAGCTTTTTTTGCAAATAATACCGTTTATTTTACTAGCCCAGCTTATCTTGTCGGTTTCGAATCTATCGGTTTTAATCCTGCAAACCCACAACCATTTCGTCGCTCCGGCCATATCCCCCCTGATGTATAATTTGGGAATTATCTTTGGCATTATCTTTTTATCTCCCCACCTACATGCTGTTGGTTTGGCTTACGGCGTTTTAATCGGCAGTTTGGGGCATGTTTTAATCCAACTGCCGGTTTTAACTAAATTGATTGATAACAAGATAAGCCTTAAGCTGATTACCTTCAGCCAGCTTAAGTCTGATTTAAGCACGCTGGTTAAGTTATCCCTACCGAATGTAGCTTCGGTGATTTTTATTCAAACCGAACTTAACTGGCTGACTCGCTTGACCAGCTTGTTATCTTCGGGCAGTTTATCAATTTTTAACTTTGCCAGTAACCTGATTCAGCTGCCGATAAGTATTTTTTCCTTAGCTTTAGGTCAAGCCATCTTTCCCAAATTAGCCCTGTCTAATCAGCGGTTGGACAACCGCAAGTTTTCTTATTTATTTGAACAAGCTATAAACCAAACTTTGTTTTTGGTAACGCCGCTTATTATCCTTTTTATCGTTTTGCGCTTACCATTGGTCCGCCTGGTTTTGGGCTCGCATAATTTTAGTTGGGAAAACACGATTACCACCGCCCGTTTGGTTCAGATAATGATTCCGATCATCTTAGCCCAGAGTTTAAACGTTACCTTCCAAAAGATTTTTTTGGCTTTAGGTCAAAGTCGCTTTATTTTAATTGCCCAACTGGTATCAACCTCGGTCTTTATCTTGGCTACCAGCTGGTTAAGTTTTACCCATCAGCAAAATTTATATTCTTTGGCCGCGGTTTTATCGGTCGCTGCCTTGTTAAAATTTTTACTTGGCGGGTTCTTGTTAATCAAAGAAAACAAGCTCTTATGGCAAGTGGTTAAAAGGTCTTATAAAGTTTTGGTAAAAATTGTGACCATCGGCATGATTGTCTTTTTTATATCTTGGTTTAGTTACCGAGTCGGCAACCTGATGTTTAACACGGCCTATACCATAAGTTTGTTTTATCTGATTTCATTTGTCGGCTTGATGACCTTGGTAAGTTATCTTATGCTGGGTTTTCTTTTCAGGCTCGAACCTTTATTTGCTTTCGTTAATCAAATTAAGCGCAGTTTGCCAAAAACAGCAAAAAGAGGGAGGTAGATATGATAACCAAGAGCCAAGCCGAAGATAAATTAAGAGAAATGATGACCAATCCCAACTTGATAAAACATTGTTTGGCGGTTGAGATAGCCATGGGAGCCTATGCCGATTATTTTAAAATTGGCTCGAGTGACAAGGATAAATGGCTGGTAGCCGGCCTTTTGCACGATGCCGATTATGAAAAGTACCCTGACAAACATCCGAAGGTAATCGTCGACTGGTTAAGACAAGAAAACGTTGATGAAGATATTGTTAATGCGGTGGCGGCTCATGGTTTTGAATTTGGGATTGAGCCTAAAACCTTAATGGCTAGGGCCTTGAGGGCGGTTGATGAACTGACCGGCTTGATTGTAGCCGTGGCTTTGGTCAAGGGCAAAAAACTGGCCAATGTCAGGGTTAAGTCGGTCATGAAAAAGATGAAAGATAAAGCCTTTGCTCGAGGTGGTAATCGGGAAGATATTAGAAGAGGGGCTGAGGAGATTGGCATACCTCTGGATAAGCATATCGAGATTGTTTTAAGCGCTTTGCAAAAAGAAGCTAATAAATTGGGGTTGTAATTAACCTGGGCGACCCAGGCCAGCTTCACCTTGCCCGCCAACCATAGTTCGTCTCTGATAGAAAAATCATCGCCGTTGACCTTAGGTTTGGTTATATGCAGTATACCCTTTAGTTCTTTGATTAAAAAAATAATAATGTAGAGTGGATATGTAATAGGCTTGAGTGTTTAAAAAGGGGTGGTGCTCCGAACGGTTAAGGAACAGGTCTTGCCCGCCAGAAGCAGGTCAGCCTAAGGTAAAACCGGCGCCCTCTATAGGGCTTGTGGGCTCGAATCCCACCCCCCTCCGCCAAAAAGTGTTTTGGATAAAGAGTAAGAAGAATAATATTGATATAAACCCAGATTTGGTTTACCAGTTTTGGCCTTGGAGATCGAAAATTTGTGAATCTTGTAAAACTTGATTAAAGATTTCCTGCGAGTTCACGGGTGCGATCAGGCCATCGTTATCGGTATAAATCTTACCGGAAGCTCCAGTTGCTTTATATGGCCGACCCAACGGAACAAAACCCAAACGGGTATATAAAGTTGAGGAAGGGTCAAGGTCGGTGCAAAGAAAAACGATATCACAACCTGCCTTTTTTAAAGCTTTCATAGCTTGTTGTAAAAGCTGACTGGCGATACCTTGGTGACGAAATTTGGCGTGAGTACAAACCCCACCGATGCCGCCTAGAAGAATCTCACTTTGTTTAAACTTGATTTTTCGTTTTAACAAATTAATAACTCCGATCATGCGCTCGTTTTGGTAACCGATGACGTAGCCGAAAGGCAGTCTGCCGTATTTATCATCTTGATATTCTAAATCTGCTTGTGTCCAACCCATAAACCGAAATTGGAAATACAAAACGCTTTGGCTGATTTTGCGGTCTGGCTGAGTAATAATGGATATCTTCATATTTGATTATAAATCATAGCAATATCCTTACGATCATCTATACCATTTCATGAGAAAACAACGATATATAATAATGTATCGATGATATTTGATAAAACAAGAATTTTAAATCAGGTTCGCCAAGATCTTGAAAGTAATGCTGATGATGCCTTCAAAAAGAGTAATCAAAGATTTTTTAAAGAAAAAATAACTTGTTATGGAATCAGGACTCTCATAGTTAGGCGTATTGCCAAAAGGTACTTTGAACAAATAAAACAGCTTGACAAGAAACAGATATTTGTTTTGAGTCAAGAGCTTCTCAAAAGTGGATATAGCGAAGAAGCTACTATCGCCATTCAGTGGGTTTCCGGCTTGGCCGACCGGTTTGAGTTAGTCGATTTTGCCACTTTTGCCACATGGCTTAACAAATACATCGATAATTGGGGCAAAACCGATGACTTTTGTTTACATATTATCCAGCCGATGATGGTTAAATATCCACAAGTTATAGCAGATGTCAAGAGTTGGGCGCATTCGGGAAATATGTGGTTAAGGCGAGCCTCGGCGGTTAGCTTTATTACCACGGCCAAAGGCTTTTATGTCACCAAGCATGACCTTAATGATATTTTTGAGGTTGCCCAGATTTTATTGCAAGATAAAGAAGACTTGGTCCAGAAAGCTTACGGTTGGATGTTAAAGGCTGCCTCTGTAAACCACCAACAGGAAGTTTTTGAGTTTGTCATCAAGCATAAAGACAAGATACCAAGAACTGCCTTGCGATATGCCATAGAGAAGATGCCGGCTAACTTACGGCGGCAGGCGATGGCATAAGGAGTTTTGTTGAGCTGATACTTGAAATAATTTGTATGAAACGCGGTTATTAGATATAAAATTTGGTTGGGGAATGGGGGTGAGAGGGTAATGGTTGTGATTTCGGATGAGGCCGCCGATTTTGTCCAAAAACATCATGTGTCCG
>JAJRVN010000035.1 GCA_024277325.1 Patescibacteria group bacterium
GCTCGAGCAGATTAAATACACCGTTAACCAAAACCGCCGAATCGGACTGGGGGTTATGGGCTGGGCCGACCTGCTTTATTTGCTGGGAATCGGTTATGACCAGCCGGCAGCTTTGCGCTTAGCCAAGCGGTTGTCCAAGTTTATTCATGACGTTGCCTGGCAGGAGTCGGAAGAGTTAGCCAAAGAAAAAGCTCCTTTTCCCCGATTTGCCAAGTCAAGCTTTGGCCGGCAAGGCCGCAAGCCGGTTCGCAACTTGGCCATCACCACGATAGCTCCGACCGGATCCATCTCCATGGTGGCCGGAGTTTCTTCAGGTATCGAGCCGGTTTATGGTTTATCTTATGTCAAAAACGTGGTTAGCGATCAGGGTTTAACCTACACCAACTCAATACTTCTGACCAAGTTAAAAGAAGAGAACTTGGATAAGCCGGAAATTTTAAGCCAAATAATTAAAACCGGCAGTCTGCAAGACATCAAGCAACTGCCTCAAACCATAAAAACCGTCTTCAAAGTGGCCCATGACATCAGCTGGCAAAACCATATCTTAATGCAGGCGGCCTGGCAAAAATGGATAGATAACGCCGTATCCAAGACCATAAACTTGCCCCATCAAGCTACAATCGAGGATATCAAGGGAGCTTATATTTTGGCCTGGCAAACCGGCTGCAAAGGCATCACGGTCTATCGTGATGGCTCCAAGGACTATCAAGTACTGGAAAAGGGCCGGCAAATCAAAAAAGCCAACACAGCCGGCCAACCCTTGATTCAAAGCCGGATCAAGATAACTCCGTTGGCCAAGCGGTCGGCCAACCAGCTGGCAAAGTGTCCGGTCTGCGGCGGCCGGTTAGCCCAAGAAGAAGGATGTAAGAAATGTTATGCTTGCGGTTGGAGCGCCTGCGAAGGTTAAATAAAGCCTTAATTTATAACTTATTGGCCGTAATCGGTTATAATCTATAACTATGTCGCCTGAAACTCCACAATATTTACCTGAAATAGTGTCGCTTTTCAAAGGCAGAGCTTGGGTTTTTCCTGATGTTGGCTTTAACTGGCCGAAAGGGGCTGTCTTACCGCCCGGGCCAAGCTTTTGGCGCTTAAATGAGGCCGAGGTTTTAAGGCTTTTTAACTTGGCTCTAGATTCCGTAGCCGGCCAACAGTTAGGAAGGTGGAAAGAGAATGACATAAGCATTGTGGCCAACGGCCCGTTTCAAATACTTACCCGCTCTCGATTAGCCAGAGCCGGCTTGGAAATTAATTTCAAGTGGCCAGACCAGCTAGTTGTAAACAACTACAATTCTCAAGCTTCCTTTGTGGTCCCGCCAAACCAAGCCATAAGTATGGCCAGGCCTGTTTTTGGCTTGCCGATGGTGAAAAGCCGGTTTATTTTAGACATAAGTCACATAGGTGTTTTAAACGAAGAAGAACGAAAAATAATAAATATTCAGTCATTAATGCCGCCCATAAAGCCCGGTCAGGTTCCTAAATTAGTTTACAATGTTACCTGGCAAGAAAAAGGTTTCTTCCAAGACCTACCAAAGTCTGGCTTTAGCTTGTGTTTATCAGAGCCGGTCCAAGTGCCGTCGGATGAGGTTTGGCTTATCAAACATAGCGTGCCCTATTTTCCCGACGGATATATTCATGTAAACTCGGCTGTTTTGGATCCAGAATCTGATTGTCCAATAACTTTGGAGATATATAGTTTCAACGAACAGATACCTGAATCTGTTAGCGTTTATAGGTCCAAATACGAAGAAGTAGATCGCCAAATTGAGCTGCCGGTTTTAACCGTTTCACCTCAAAACCAACTTGATATTTAAGGTTTTGTTATTGCTATAATAAACTTATGTCGCTACCGGAAAGACCGCCAGAAAAATCTCAAGAGAGATTAAGTCAACCAACCTCGGCTGATTTGGCTGCGACCGAAAAGAAAATTCAAGAGATTGAGACCTGGCTGGAAAAATTGGAGGCCAACATTCCCCAAAACCAAAACCAAAACCAAAACCAAACCAGAGACAACAACGATGATAATGATCAAAGCGACGATCAAACACAGTCAACTACCCTAACCAAACCAATAATCTTACCTTTAACCAAGACCGAGATCGAAACCGGCCTGCACCAGCCGATCTGGTCATCGGCTCATTGGCTGGCCGAGTGGGCCATCAGAATGATCAAAATGTACCATAATCGAGTTATGTATCCAGCGGTAGTTTAGTTTATCCAATCAAAGTAAGTGGAAAAACTTATGATCTCAACCAAAACCGGCGACAAAGGCAAAAGCCAATGGCAAACCACAAGGTTAACCAAGGATTGCCCGAACTTTGATTTGATAGGAGACCTTGATGAGTTGATTTCCTTGTTGGGGGTAGTCAAGTCTTTTTTAGTCCAAGCCGAAGTTGAAGATATCAAGCTTAAATTAAGCCGGATACAAAAAGACTTAATGCTTATCTCATCATTACTGGCCTACAAGCAAGTAGTCGAGGTAAAGCAAGTTATTCATGATTTGAATAAAAGCTTAGAAACCATAGAAGTCGACCAAGAAGCTATCGAGGCCAACCTGCCCCACCAAACCGTTTTTTTACTGCCGGCCGGGGCCAAGCCGGCGGTTTTTTGTCAATTGGCCAGGGCCGTTGCCAGGCGGTGCGAACGGCGGGCCGTAGGCTATTTTAAAACCAACCGCCAACCGCCAAAGATAAGATCAACGATTTTGCCATACCTGAATCGTTTATCTGATTATCTTTATTTGATCGCCAAGCTAATAAACAACCGTTTGCAAGTCAAAGAGGAGTGGTGGGTATGATTATAGATAATGGGTGATGAGCAAAAAGTAATAAGTCAAAAGAAACATTAAAAATTGACCTAATTTCTAATTGACCTAACCAACCTAATCAATAACCAAATTCCAATGAGCAAATAAATTGAAGGAATCAAGTTAGGATTAAGCCTTTGAAGATAAAAGTTTGGGATTTTTATTGTCTATCCATCTGACTTAGGTTACAATAAATCATGTTCCAAGACTTTATCGATACCTTGATTTTAAGAGCAACAACTCTGGCAGTCAGTTTATTTGTTTTGATCTTTTCGTTAGCCGGTCTGGTTTTGGTTCTGTGGTTGATTTTCTTATGGCTAAAATATCGTAAAAGAGAAGAAAGGTCACTATCAATGGTGACTTTTGAGGTTAAGGTGCCAAAAGACAATGAGATTAAAATAGATGCCGCCGACCAGATGTTCGCTTCTTTTTACTCGCTGGCCCACTCAGGTTTGTTGAGCTTTTTAAAACATCCAAGGCATATAACCCTGGAGATCGTAGCCACGAAAGAAAATATCGGCTTTTACTTGAGTGTGCCAGAGGAAGACCAGCAACTTATAGAGAAGCAGATATACGGGGCATACCCAGAAGCCCAGATAGTTACGGTTGAGGACCATAATATCTTCACAAAAGACGGCTATGTGGAGTTCACAGCCTTAAAACTGAAAAAGCCTGAGTTTTGGCCGCTTAAAACTTACAAAGAAATGGCCACCGACACAATCGCCCCGCTAACCTCGGCCATGGCTAAAATGGGGGAAGGAGAGGGAGGATTGCTGCAGATTGTTATCACCCCAGCTTCAGCCAAGTGGCAGAAACGGGGCAAAAGCTGGATAGCCTCAAAAAAGAAAGAAGAGTCAGACCCAAAGCAAGCCAAGTACAACATCGACCCAAAGACCTATGAGTTAGTGGAAAATAAATGCTCAAAGCCCGGTTTTGTTACGGATATTAGGCTGGTAGTTGTTTCTCCCCAAAAACAAAGAGCCCAATCGCACTTAAAGGAAATACTAGCTATTTTTACCCAGTTCAAGTCGGCCTACAATAGCTTAACTACCAAGAACATCTGGCTAAAAAAGATGTTTATGCTTGATGTTATTTATCGCTACCTGCCATTGCTTGGCTCAAAATTAATCTTGAACACAGAAGAGTTGGCCAGCATTTTTCATTTTCCCAATAAAACCGTCGAGACGCCGTTTATCCATTGGCTGATGGCCAAAAGAGCTCCCGCTCCAGCCGAAATACCTTCTTCAGGCTTGTTTTTAGGCTACAATCAGTTTCGTGGCATCAGGCGGCCGATTTATATCCAAACACCGGATCGCCAACGGCACATGTATATCATTGGTAAAACCGGGGCCGGTAAATCTCAGTTTTTGCTTGATATGATGCTCCAGGACATTCGAGACGGTAAAGGTATCTGTTTTATCGACCCCCACGACACCATTGATCTGCTTTTAGAAATGATCCCACCTAATCGGGCCGAGGATGTTATTTACTTTAACCCGGCCGACCTTGATCGTCCTTTCGGCTTAAACTTGCTTGAATACAAGACCGAAGACCAGAAGCAGTTTATCGCCTCATCGATTATTAATATGATGTATAAATTATTCGATCCCCACAAGACCGGCATCGTTGGTCCTCGTTTTGAACACGCTGTTAGAAATGCCATTTTAACCGTCACGGCTGAGCCGGGGGCTTCATTCGTTGAAATTGTCAGAGTTTTAACCGATGACAGCTACTTAAGATATCTATTACCTAAGGTTAAGGATCCGATGGTCAGACGCTACTGGACCGACCAGATTGCTAAAACCAGCGAGTTCCATAAGTCTGAGGTTTTAGATTATATTGTTTCCAAATTCGGTCGTTTTGTTACCAACCCGATGATGAGAAATATCATCGGCCAGTCCAAGAGTTCCTTTGATTTTAGAAAGGCCATGGATGAGGGTAAGATATTATTAATCAATTTGGCCAAGGGCAGAATAGGTGAGGAGAACTCAAGTTTTTTGGGGCTGGTACTGGTGCCTAGAATTTTGATGGCCGCCATGAGTCGGCAAGACGTTCCCGAAGAGCAAAGACAAGACTTTTATCTTTATGTTGATGAGTTCCAAAACTTTGCCACACCTGACTTCGCCCAGATATTATCTGAGGCCAGAAAATACCATCTGAGCTTAACCGTCGCCAACCAATTCATCGGCCAGATGGATGATGAGGTGAAAAATGCCATATTCGGCAACGTAGGCAGCTTGGTTTCTTTTAGAGTCGGGGTTACCGATGCCAACTACCTCCAACATGAGTTCGCCCCCACCTTCAACCAGACCGACCTTATCAATATCGAGAAATACAATGCCTATATCAAGACCATAGTCGGCAACCAACCGGTTGACCCTTTCTCTCTGGATTTAACCAAGGACATGAGCACCCAGGAGAAGATGCGGAATCGGAAAGTGGCTGAGATGATTATCGAACTGTCCCGGCTTAAATATGGCCGGGACCGTTATCAAATCGAAAGAGAAATAGCTCAAAGAGCCAGGTTATGATGAATTTGGCCAATATCAAAGTTGTTGTCTTGGCGGGATTCTCAATAATTTTGACCTTTGTCATAATCAGGCAGATAGGACTGGTTAAATCGGAATATTTAAAATTAAGCTACAACAAGGAATTGGAAGCTAAGATAGTCCAAGCCATAAATGAAAATCGGCAACTCCAGCAAGAGCTGGTTAAAGCCCAAAAGCCATCCTATAAAGAACTCCAAGTCAGAAAACAGCTTTTACTTGGTTTCCCCGAAGAAGAGATATTTGTTTTAGATAAACCACTTTACCAGCCGCCGCCATTGAAACAGGTTAGGATTATAGATTAAAATGAATAATAATAAACCCGCTTACTTATTTTGACAAGCTCTGGCTTTGTGCGCCTGGCAGGACTTGAACCTGCAACCCCCGACTTATAAGATCGGTGCTCTAACCGCTTGAGCTACAGGCGCTAAAACTCATTCATATTTTATCATTTATAGCTTGTTTAGGGCGGTTTGACTGTTTTGGTCTTGTCGTGTTTATTTTAATCTTAGTCACTAAAATGCCAACTATCTAAAAACCTTAATTTTTCAAATAAACCGCCCGCCAAGGTTTGTAGGCAGAATAGAAGGTTTTTTGATAGATGATCCGGCCGTTTTTTTCAACCGTCCAGTCAAAAGCGGCTTTGGCACCCCAAGCGGCCCACTCAATCTGCCGAGTTGTGCCTGGTAGTAGAGAAGGATCGTCTTGGTAGATCGGCGGTGGCGGTGGCGATTGGTCCCAGATACGAACCTTGGATAGCTTAACCCTGCGATTGTCCTTAGTGCCGTAAAGCTTAAAGACCAGGTGCATCTTCTTTTTATCAATTTGAGTTTGGATCAAAAGGTATGAGGCCAGGTCGTTTTTAAACTTAAAATCAGCGTAGGGAGCGTAGACCGTCGCATCAAGACCAACCTGTGATTTTTGTTCATAGTAGCTGACTCGGTAAGAATGAGCTCGGCGTTCAATAATCGGCAAGCCGGCGTTTAAAACAGCCCTAAACAAGGTGGTGGAAACTTGGCAAACCCCACCACCATCCCCCAAAATGGTTTTGCCGTTTTTAATGACGTAAGAAGATTTATAACCGGTCCGGGCCGAGACATCACCTAAATATTTATTGAAAGAAAACACCTCTCCCGGCGCCACCAAAACCCCGTTCATCTTGGACGCTGCCAAGGCAATATTATGGACTCGATTGGCGATCGAATGAGCAAACCAAGACTCGCCCTGTCCAACCAGCTCTTTAATACCGTAATTATTAGAGTCAAGGGTGGTTATGTCAGGCTTGATAACTTGGCCGACAACGTGGATAATGATATCTTCAGCTGGACCCTGGCCATCGGTTGCCCTAATAAAAGCTTGTTTGATTTGTTCTTTTAACCTTAAGGTATCAAGTTCAAAGCCGTCTTGCGAAGGCTTGAACAACTTGGCCCGGCCGGCTTCATACTGGAAAAGGGCATTTTTGGGAGATTGGTTGAAAACTTGCTTTTTGGCTGAGACCATCTCATCAAGAACGTCCTCATCGATTGTTTTATATAAAGAGATGAGGGCGATTTTTTCTTGGTTGGTGAGGTTGTTTTGTTTTTGGTTGTGTTTAAGGGATATTTGGCTTTTTAACAGTTTGGTGGCCTTGGCCAAGCCGGTCTGAATCGCTGACTTTGACGGAGTTAAAGATATATATTTTAAAGGGATTGGAATCGGTTTTGGTTGAGGATCGAGAAGATAGGTTTTTATTTTTTTGGCCAAACCGGCTTCGTCGATAATGTAACCATCCTTGGCCGGTATAAGATGTATATGTTTGACTGGATCATAAGATAGCTTGGCCGGTTGGGGCCGGTGCCAACTACCGCTGTAGGCGGTTTCAAGCTTGTTAATAATCAAAAGTAGATTAATGTCAAGAACTGGCTTCAGGTTGATGTTGGTGATTAAGCTGCGGTTGTAGATAAGCCATCGCTGTCGCCAAGTTTTGGATTGGAAATTTTCAAGGTAAAGGTTAAAAGATTTATCAATCGATTGGTAAAACAAGCCATCGCCGGCCAGAGAAATTGTTTGTTGGTTGTAATTAAAGGTCAGGTTCTTGGTTGATTTTTTGTCTATAAGCTTGGCCTTTTGGCCGGCCCGGTAAGTGGGCAAAAGGCCAAGGTACACTCCGTCAAGATAAAACCTGACTGGAGTTATAGTTCCGGAAACAATCAATACGCCGGCAACGGTATAAATAACCATTAAGCCGGTAATGATTCCCAAACAGATAAACTTTAAACGCCTTGCCATAAGCTTATTATACTGGCTGATTTTTTTTACTTAACCGTGGTAGAACGCCCTTGGGCCAGCAATGAAACTTATACGGACACATTGAGCAGGCTTGCCGATCATCGGCCCGGTCAAATTTAAGGCTTTGAATCTGATGATAAACATCTTTTAATAACAACCTTAGGCTATCTTTTTCTTCTTGGTTTGGCTGAAACTTAAACAAATAGGGTTTTTGTTGCCGGTTACCGATAAACCATAAAAAGAATGTCAAGCGCTTGTTTTTAAACAAAGGATCATTCTCAACAAGAAGGGCGTAAAAAGTCAGTTGGCGGTGGTAATCTTGATTGGGGTCGCTTAAGGCTTTAATCGTCGGCCGTCGGCCGGTTTTGTAATCGATAAGGATAATTTTATCTTTGCCGGCTGAATCAACTCTATCTATTTTACCCGATAAAGGCACATTATCTGAAGTAAAAATATGTTCTTTAGAATAATCAACCTCAACCGCTACAGGCCGGCTTTCATTTAGTTGTTTGACAAGTTGGTTGTCATAAAATCTTTGAAGCAAGATCAAGCCCTCATTAAGAATCCGGCCATGCTCGGTCTTGGTTAAGATCTCATTATCAAGATAGGCTTGGTAAGCTGTTTTCACCACCCCAAAACCAACATTTGATTTAGATTTTAAGTTAATCGCCCATTCTTCTAGAGCTTTGTGGATGGCCGAGCCCATGATCAACGAGGCTGTTTTTATTTTTGGCAGTTTGTAAAGATGAGTCAAGAGAAATTTGTAAGGGCACTTGAGGTAAAGATTAAGCGAGGTCGGCGACAGCTTGATTTTTTTGACAGCTTCTTGCCAATAGTCCGGATTAATAGCCGGCATCTCAGCCGGCTTGAGCAAAGAAACCAAAAGCTTTTGGAGTTTGTCAAGATTGTCTTGGTGACTGACGCTGTCGATATATTGGTTTGGCAATTTAGTGATAAAAGACGATATGGTTTTGGGCTTGACCACCCCGTCATACCAAACATGCTTTGGCACAGTGATATAGATTTGTTTTTTGGCTCGAGTTAAGGCAACATAAAACAAGCGCTCTTCTTCATAGGCTTTTTCTTTTTTTTGGTCGACAATATCGGCTTCTAGTAATTGTGGCAGCTTAATTTTTGAGCTTATTCTTTTGCCGCTCCACTTACCCTCAATAAATTGTGGGATAAAGACATAATCAAATTCCTGGCCCTTAGCTTTATGGGCGGTGGTTAACTTGACCGCTTCGGAGTTGGAAAAAAGCGGTTCAGCCTCCAGCTTAACCTTGTAATCTTCCAATAACTGCAGGTTGGCAACTAGGTCGTTGGTCGAGGTGACCAGCCTGTCCCGATACCAAGTTTTGACCTGGTTAAAGAAAGCATAGATAAACATAATCTGATGCTTATCCTGCTTATTGGCCAAAAGATAGGTGATAAAGCCGGTTTTTTCCATGAGAGTTTGCAATAGCAAGGGCAGAGGCTGTTGGCCGGCGGTTTTTTTGAGCTCTTCAAAAACATCAAAGACCTGCCAAATCGATCGATATTGGGGATGGGCAGACCGATTAAAATACATCTTAAAAACCGAGGTTTTCAGACGGTAACCGTCCCTAAAAAGCTGACCGACCAAGGCCGGCGATAGTTTGAAAAACGGCAGATTAAGACACGTAAACAGATCATTCTCGGCTTGCTGATTGCCCCAGTTATGCAATGTTTTGACCAAGGTCATCAAAAAATTAACTCCCGACTGAGCCATGACATCTATTTGGCCATCGACGACATAAGGAATCTTATCTTTGTTGAAAAACGGCGTATAGATATCGGCATCTTTGTTTTCCCGGTAAATCAAAGCGATTTGACTGGCTTTAACCTTGTGCTGTAAAAGCTCTTTGATAATTTGGCTGATAAACCAAGCTTCTTGGGTAAGCGAGGCAAAATGGTGGACTTGGATTTTTTGGTGTTTAAGTTTGGATTTTTTAGCCGGCCGAATGGTTTTGTTGATGGCCAAAAGACTGTCAAGGCTGCGGCGTTGGTCAGCGATGAAGGCCTCACTGGTTGAGATGATCTCAGGTTGGCTTCGATAATTTATCTCCAAGTTGATGGTTTTGGTTTTGGTGAATAATTTTTTGAAAAAAATAAAGTTATAGCGTGAAGCGCCCTGGAAACGAAAAATAGACTGGTCATTATCGCCGACGGCGAAGACATTGGCACTGTCGCCCCAAAAGGACGACAAAAGGCTAATTAGTTTATTTTGGGCTGAGTTGGTGTCTTGGTACTCATCAACTAAAAGATACAAGACTTTTTCTTGAACCTGCAAAGCCAGCTCCTCATCCTCTGCTATACGGTTAACGGCTTGGTTTATCATGTCCTCGAAATCATACAAACCCTTGTCCCTCATGATCGATTGGTATAACCGGTAAAACTTAACCACCTCTTCAAGCTTGAGCTTTTGCTTGTCGGTTAAATGGGTGTCTTTTTTAATGTTGGTTTTAAGCTGTTGAGGTGATAAAGATTCGCGCTTAAGTTGGCTTAAGGTTTGGATTAAAGGTTGGACATAGAAAGTGATATCGCCAAACGGTTTCAACCAGAAAAATTTATTGTCATTGAGGATCTCTTCAAACAAGCGGACCTTTTCCAAAGTGCTGATCGGCCGGCCGGCCCTGATTTCCGGGAATTTATCGGGATGCTGCTTAATGATTCGGCCGGCAAAGGCATGAAAAGTTAAGATATTGACTTGGTAGGCTTCGGCACCGATGATCTGGCTTAACCGACTCATCATATTGTCAGCAGCGGCCTCGGTATAGGTTAGGGCGGTGATAGCGTAGGCCGGTGTATCGGTTTTTGCTAAAATATTGGCGATTCGCAAAGTTAAAACCTGGGTCTTGCCGGTTCCCGGCCCGGCCAAAACCAAAACCGGCCCTTCAATAGTGTCAACAGCTAACTTTTGGGCTGGATTAAGTTGTTGGTAAAGTTTTTTAAACATACTTTATTGTACTTTAGTTGATGCTAAAGTTTTAAAATTTAAAATGGATAGCTTTAAAGGAATTAATCTCAGGTTTTAACAACATGTAAACGATTGTCAACCGATTTCCGGTTAAATACTCGCCCCATTAAAGCGCAGCTGACTTTTGACCGTTGATTTCTCTATTGTTTTTTGCCTTAAGATTAACTTTGTTTTAGTTTCTGCTGGGCCAAGAGTAAAGCCAAGGCCGAGTGGGTGGTTAAGTTGTCTTTATTCTGGTAAATATAATGTTTGACGGCTTCATCAAACGGTATCTTGACAACTTCCAAATATTCGCCCTTATCCTTTGGCAAAGGATCTCTGACAGGATCTTGGCCTAAAAAGATATAGCGATAGCCTTTTTGGTTGGCGCCGTGCTTAAACTTGCCCAAGAAACTCACCTGCTTGGGCCGCAAGCCGACCTCTTCTTGAGATTCCCTAACAAACTCTTGGCGGGCTTGACTTATCGTTAGATTAGCTCGGACGCCGCCGGTAACCACGCTGGTGATCTCACTCAACCAGGCGCCTCGCCACTCCTTAACCAGGTAGATGTTGTTATCTTTATCAACGATCGCTCCGCTAACAGCCCAGCCATCGATTAAAACTTGCCAATCGACGCGGGTTTCATCCGGCATAACCACCGGTTGGTTAATAATCTTATACCACTTGGTCTGGGTAATAACCGATGGCTTTAAAATGGTTTTGGGTTTCATTTTTTTTCTTAATATCAAACCAACTAAAAACCAACCACAACCAAATAAAACCGATAAGATAGCCGCCAACAACGTCTAACAGCCAGTGTTGGCCCAAGAAGATGCGCGACATGCCAACCGTTGCCAGCAAGAACCAGCTTAAACCGGCCAAATACTTGGTTAAAGTTTGGGTTTTGATTATTTTTTTGTTGATCAAGACCAAGACACCGCCAAAGAGGACTGTGTAGGTTATGACATGGCCTGAGGGCCAGCAGAAACTAGCTGGTGTTTTAGTTTCAAAGACAGGTGAACCGATGATTTGGTTAAGCCAACCGGCGCCGGTTAGCTTAGTAGAGAGGACCTCGGCCGGCGGGCACGGTCGTTGGATGATTTTTTTTAAAAAACCACTGATAACTATGCCTGAAGTGACCAGAACCAAAAGCAAAAACTCATCCTTTTTGCTGTCCCGCCAAAAATTCCACAAGAGCCTAAAAACCAAAATCAAGGCTAAAGGATATGCCATCGAGATAGCCATCCACAACCAACCGATAGGGTCGGTGGTGGTGGTTAGCCACTGATAAAAGTTAACCTCAAAGCTAAACGGCGGTTTATGGAGCCGGATAATTCCGGTTAAGATCGCCAGTAATGCAGACAAAACCAGAACTCGAAGTTTAGATTGTGACATGAGATCATTATAATATATGTGTATGAGAACTCGATTAAAAAAAGGCAAGCCGTCTTTTCTTGACAAATATAAAGGCCGATGGGTGGCCGTAACAACTAACGAAGAGGTGATAGCTTCAGGCAAGACGCTTCAAGATATTTTGCCCCATATCAAAGCCGGCCGCAAGCCCGAAGCCTATGCCTTATTTGTGCCGCTTAAAAAAGGCAAAGTTCAACTGTAAAACTCATGATGATTAAAGGGTATAAATATAAAACTTGGGCCGGGTTTGATGTACCGATGATTCCCGTGGCTTTCAGCCGTTGGCCCGATCGTGGTTTTATCAACTCCATGTGCTTGGTTGACAGTGGCGCTTTTATGACGACTTTAAGTTATGCTGTTGCCGATGTTTTGGGCATTGATGTTGGAAAAGGTATTCCCATAACAGTCAACGGCGTCGGCGGGACCGGCTTAGCTTATGAACACCAGGTTTACTTTAAGATAAAAAACCGGCCGGCAAAGATAAAAGTCTTATTTTATCAAGGGTTGGATATTAATATTATCGGCAGGCTACCCATCTTTGACCAGTTTTTAATCATATTCAACAATAGTAAAGGCAGGTTATGGCTGATCGGATAGACAAACAAACCAAGCTTGACTCCAAAGCCAAGCGCCGGCAGAAATCGCGAAAGTTATTGTTTTGGTTTTGGCTGATATTTAGCCTGTTGACTCTAGGCCAGATCTGTATAGGCCTTGCTGCTTCTTGGTGGTCAAATTATCAGGCTGAAAACACGATTATTTACCAAAGAAACCGACAATAAAACAATCAAGCTTAAATTTTAAGTGTGTCTTACTTGGGTTGAGCCCCTTTTTCTTTAGCCGGTCGTCAAGGAAAAGTATCTCTTGTGATATAATTAAGCCAAAGCGGGTGTTTTTCCTCGTGAGGGCAGGCGGTAAAAACACCCGTCTTTTTTTGACTTTCAAACTCCTTAAAGCCATGATTTCTGCTAAAATAAAGCAAATAGGCCAGGAGGCAAAATGGAAGTAGATATTAAGATTAACTATAACAATCTAGATCAAAAAGATAAGGAAACGGTCAATCTTTTTTTAACCAAAAGGTTAAATAAGCTTTTTCGGCTTGGCCAAAAGCAAGTTGTAGCCAGTCAACTTTACCTTGACTGTCACTGGAACCTAAAGCTAAAACTTTACCAATTTGATGCTCTTTACAACTGGCAAGGTCGGAAAATTTATGCTAAAGCCGAGTCGGAAGAGATAAACAACGCTTTGGCCGAGATAGCCAAGCGGCTTCGCAAGGGTATTAAAAAAATTGCAGGCAAGAACTAATGGACAAGCGCTTTCAGCCTCAAACCGCCGAAGCATCTATCTATCAGCTTTGGCTAAAACACAAACTGTTTAAGCCCAAAGACCGTGGCCGGCGGTTTAGTTTGATCATGCCCCCGCCAAACGCCAACGGCTCGTTGCACATAGGCCATGCTTTATTTGTCACCCTTGAGGATATTATGGTCAGAATGGCTCGGATGGCCGGGTACAGCACTTTGATGTTGCCCGGGGTTGATCATGCCGGCATCCAGACCCAAGTGGTTTTTGAGCGACTTTTAGCTAAAAAGAGCAAGAGCCGGTTTGATTTGGGCTATCAAACTTTTTACCAGGCTTGCTTCAAGTTTTGCCAAGACCAGAAAGAAACGATCATTAGCCAATTTAAAAAGCTGGGAGTCTCGGCCGATTGGGATAGGTTAAAGTTCACGCTTGACCCGGATATTATCGATGTGGTCTTGGAAACGTTTGTCAAATTACACCAGGACGGCTTGATTTATAGAAAAGACAGATTGGTAAATTGGTGTCCCAGATGCCAAACCGTCTTGTCTGATCTTGAAGTCGAGCATAAAGACCTCAAAGACAAGCTATATTACGTCAAATACCCTCTAGTTGACAAACCAACCGAGTTCATTGTCATCGCTACCACCAGGCCCGAAACTATCCCGGCCGACACCGCGGTGGCGGTCAACCCAGATGATAAAAGATACAAAAAATACGTAGGCCGTCAGGTCATGGTACCGCTTATTAACCGGCCTGTGCCGATAATAGCGGATGAGGCTGTTGAGATTAAGTTTGGCACCGGCGCGGTCAAAGTAACGCCGGCTCATGATCCGGTTGATTTTGACATCGGTCAGCGCCACAACCTTAAATCGATTCGAGCGATAGGTTTTGATGATGAAATGACAAGTTTAACCGGCGAGTTAGTCGGTTTGAGTAAGACCAAGGCCAGACCATTAGCCATAAAACAACTGGACAAGCTTGGTTTACTTGTTAAGGTTGAAGAAATTAACCACAGTGTTGGCCACTGTGAAAGATGCAAGACTAGGATTGAACCGATGGTTTCCTTGCAATGGTGGATCAAGATAAGACCGCTGGCCCAAGAGGCTGTCAAGGCGGTTAACCAAGGCAAGATTAAATTTGTTCCGATCAGATTCAAAAAACAATACCTTAACTGGATGTCTCAGATTAAGGATTGGTGCATTTCCCGCCAAATTTGGTGGGGGCCGAAAATACCGGCCTGGTACTGTGGCTTTGATGCTTTGTCGCCACTTCAACAGATGATGAATCCTAACTTGAAAGGTAATAAAGGCTGCGGCCATATTGTAGTCAGTAAGGCCAAGCCGAAAAAGTGTCCCAAGTGTTCCAATCCAAACATGATTCAAGACCCTGACACATTTGACACCTGGTTTTCTTCAAGCCAGTGGCCGATGACTACCTTGGGCTTTAACTATCGCCAACCGACTGACGACTTTAAAGCTTTTTATCCAACCACGATTATGGAAACAGGCTATGACATCTTATACATATGGGTAGCCAGAATGATAATGATGGGGCTGTACATGACTGGCCAGGTTCCGTTTAAAACGGTTTATCTGCACGGCTTGATTCGCGACGATTCCGGCCAAAAAATGAGCAAATCAAAAGGCAACGTCATTAACCCGATTGAGATTATGGACAAGTACGGTACCGACGCTTTAAGAATAGCCTTGATTATCGGCGTTGGCCAAGGAGAGGCTACCAGCGTCGGAGAGACCAAGATTAAAGCCGGCAGATATTTAGCCAACAAGATTTGGAACGCTTCGCGGTTTGTTTTTCTTATTGGCCAAAAATCAAACCTGGTTGCCAAAGACTACACTGATTTGAAAGATAGTCAATATAAAGATATTTGGCGTCAACACGAGTTGTTTCTCAAGGATTATGAAAAAGAAGTCAATAAGTATCGGTTTGGCCAGGCCAGCGACAAGCTCAGGCACCAGTTTTGGCATCGCTTTTGCGACAAAACCATTGAAGACTTAAAGGACAGAGCTTATAACCAGGACTTGGTTGCTATCTCATTGTTGCTTAGCTTATTAAGGGACTATCTAGCCCTATTTCACCCCTTTATGCCGTTTGTAACCGAAGCGGTTTGGCAGGTTTTCAGGCAAGATGAAAGGTTTAGTTTAATTTTTCCAACTGAACTGGTAGCTGAGTTTAAATACCCGATTAAGCTAGATTATTAGTTACTTTGGCAAAGGTGGTCTTTTTTCTGTGACATAAAGGCCGATTAAGGTAATCACGGCGCCAACAATAAAATAAAGGTTGATGTTTTCAGATAGGACAATCCAAGCCAAGACGACGGCTACGATTGGTTGAAGATAGGTGAATGGGGCCGCTTCGGAAGCTTCAATGAGTTTTAGGCCATGGTTGCTGGTCCAGTTGGCGATAAGAGTGGAAAAAATAGACATATAGATAAGGCCAAACCAAGCTGCTGGAGGCAGATTAGTGATTAATTTAGCTAAGAAATTAAACCCCAAAATCATCGACTCAAGCAAGTTTACTTGAGGCAGTGACTGGCTTTGGAGACTAAATTGCTCCCAAGCCGCCAACGGCCAAAACATGACCACTCCAGTGATTATCATATAAAAAACCATCTCGATCGGTTGATGTTTGCGGTTTATAATTTCTTTGCTGAAGATGAAGATGCCGGCGTAAACTAAGGAAAACAAAAAAGTCAGGCCGTTGCCGATTAAGTGTTGGCCAATTTGGCTGTAATTAATGCCAAGCAACGGCTCAACCATGATGATTGTGGCTCCGACAACCGTGATGAAAAAACCGATTTTTTCTTGGCGGGTTATAACTTCTTTAAGAATTAGCCCTGAGCCCATGACAATAAAGATTGGTGACAGAGAAGATAAAAAAGCGCCTTCGGCAGCGGTGGTTAGATCAAAACCGACAAAGATAAGAATTAGGCTGGCGCTTTGCAGCAAGCCCCAAAAGATCAATTTTTTAACATCGGTTAATTTGAAATTTTCTTTATGCAACCAAACTAAAAAAAACGGCAAAAAAACCGCGATATTTATTAGGTAGCGGTAAAACAGGAAACTAAAAGGGGGCAGGTAGTCAAGAGTTGTTTTAATTACCACAGCGGCTACCCCCCAAATGACTGTGGTGGCGCTTAAGTAAAGATAGGCTTTGGCACGAATTGACATATAAGGCTATGTTAACAATTAAAAAGTCACAACGCAATCAAGATGACCAGCGCAGCAAAGCTTGTTGAACTTGCAGGTTTGAACTTGTTAAAGCTAGTGGCAGGCTTTTTAAAATAATTAGCCTTTTACTTGCTTTGTGGCCATTGCTTAAACTTAGATTTACTTGACAAAAGTTAGCACTCGAGGTATGATTTTGCTAGTAACTTAAATTAAAAGCAAACTATGGCTTTAACAGATAGACAGATTCAGATACTAAAGTATATTATCGAAGAATTTATAGCTTCGGCCCGGCCAGTTGGCTCCCAAATTTTAGAGGATAAGTATAATATTGGCGTTTCTCCGGCGACGATAAGGAATGAGATGGCGGTTTTAACTCAAGAAAACTTTCTGTTTCAACCGCATGTTTCGGCCGGTCGGGTGCCAACTACCCAAGCAATGCGTTTTTATGTTCGTAACCTTATCAACCCAAACGAAGACAATGTTACGGCCCAAGAGGAAGTTAGCTTAAAGACAAAGCTTTATCCCAAGCGGCATGATCTTAATATGATGCTTGATGAGGCGGTTGATTTATTGGCCGATCAATTAAAAAGCATCGTTGTAGCCAGTAGTGATGAAGAGGAGATGAATTTTTCCGGCTTGAGTTATTTGTTTGACTATCCGGAGTTTATGGAAATAGAACTGGCTCGCCAGGTTTTGTCGTTACTAGATGAAGAGAAGATGTTTTGGGATATTTTTCATCTTGGCAAAGGCGATGAGCCTGTGATTACTCTAATAGGCGAGGAGCTGGGCAGCCAAAATCTATATGGTTGCGGTTTGGTGTACACGCCGTTGCAGATAAGTCACCATGTTAGCTATGTCGGCGTTATTGGCTCTTACAGAATGGATTATAAGCAGATTATTCCCCGTTTGAGATTATTAAGACGTTTGATTTTGGGATTGGTTCAACAGCCGGAAAATTAAAAAGAGATTAAAAATGAAACCAAAGAAAGAAAATAAACTTGATCAACTAGTTGGCCGACTTAGGCGAGAGAACGATGACTTAAAGCGTCGTTTAGCTCGGGCTTTGGCCGATTACCATAACTTTGAGGCCAGAGCCAACAGGCAACTTGAGCGCAGTTTAGCCAAAGCTCAAGTGGAGATGATAAAAGATATGTTAATAGTTTACGAAGCGGTAGTGAATTTGTACAACTATGATAATTCGGCCGAACACAAGGCGGTTTTGAGTACCTTTGACAATTTTTTAAATAAATATAAAATAACTAAGCTTAAGGTTAAAGAGGGTGATGTTTTTGACCCGGCCATCAGCGAGTGTTTGCAGATTGAAACCGGTCGAAAAGACAGGGTGACTCAAGTTGTCAGACCAGGCTTTAAGCTAGGCGATTTGATTATTAAGCCGGCTTTGGTCAAAGTCGGCGCCGGCATAAAAAAGGATAAAAAAAATTAAATTAAAGGAGGTTAAAATGAGTAAGATAATAGGCATTGATTTAGGAACAACCAATTCTTGCGTAGCTGTTTTGGAGGCTGGCAAGCCAAAAATAATTCCATCCAGCGAGGGCAGAAACACGATTCCTTCAGTAGTTGATGTTGTCGGCGGAGCCGTCGGCGATGTGGCTAAAAGGCAGTTGGTTTTAAAACCGGCTCAAACCATTTATTCAATTAAGCGCCTGATGGGCCGGCGGTTTGACGATCCGGAAGTGAAAAAGATTCAAAAAAAGATGGGCTATGAAATAGTTAAGGGTAAAAGCAACCTGGCCTGTGTTAAGGTTGACGGCAAAGTGTATACGCCCCAAGAAATCTCGGCCCGTATCTTAATGAAGCTGAAAAAAGACGCTGAAGAGTATTTGGGAGAAAAAGTTGAAGAAGCGGTGATCACGGTGCCGGCTTATTTTGATGATTCTCAACGACAGGCAACCAAAGAAGCCGGTAAGATAGCCGGCTTGAAAGTGAAAAGGATCTTAAACGAACCGACCGCCGCTTCTTTAGCTTATGGCCTTGACAAAGGCAAAAGTCACACTATCGCGGTTTATGATTTGGGTGGTGGTACTTTTGATATTTCGATACTAGAATTAGGCGACAGTGTTTTTGAGGTCAAGTCAACCAGTGGTGACACGTATTTAGGCGGAGATGACTTTGATGATAAAGTGATTCATTGGTTAGTTGACGAGTTCAAGAGGGACACCGGAGTTGACTTGAGTCAAGACAGTCAAGCCCTCCAACGGCTTAAAGAGGCGGCCGAAAAAGCAAAAATAGAACTGTCGTCAACCATGGAAACTGAAATTAACCTACCGTTTTTAACTCAAGGACCAAATAACCAACCACTTCATTTGGTTAAGAAGTTAACTAGGTCGCAACTGGAGAGTTTGGTCGCCGATTTAATAGATAAAACTTTAGAGCCGGTCAAGCAAGCTTTAAAAGATGCCAAACTGACAGCCAAAGATATAAATGAAGTTGTTTTAGTTGGTGGTATGACTCGAATGCCGAAGGTTCAAGATGTGGTTAAACAATTTTTTGGCAAAGAACCTCACAAAGGAGTCAATCCAGACGAAGTGGTTGCTATCGGCGCCGCCATTCAAGCCGGCATAATTACTGGTGAGGTTAAAGACGTTGTCTTACTTGATGTTACGCCGTTGACTTTGGGTATCGAGACTTTGGGCCAGGTTATGACTCCGATTATAGAGAGAAACACAACCATTCCAACAGAAAAAAGCCAGGTTTTTTCTACCGCCGCCGACAATCAAACCCAGGTTGAGATTCATGTCTTGCAAGGTGAGAGGCCATTGGCCAAAGACAATAAGTCACTTGGCCGGTTTATTTTAGACGGCATTCCGCCGGCTCCTCGGGGAGTGCCCCAAATAGAGGTTAGTTTTGAGATTGATACGGACGGCATTTTGAAGGTCTCGGCCCAAGATAAAGCTACCGGCAAAAAGCAAAATATTGTTATCCAAGGAGCCACAGGTTTAAGCGATGAAGAAGTCTCCAGGATGCAACAAGAGGCTAAAAAACATGCCGAAGAAGATGCTCAGATTAAGGCCAAGATTAAGGCCAGGAACAAGCTTGACAGCTTGATTTTGGCCATAGACAAAACCTATGGCGATGTCAAGGATAAGCTGTCTGACGATGTTAAAGCCCAACTGGACAAAGCTCTGACTGAAGCTAAGAAGGTTAAGGACGATGATCAGGCCGGTAAAGATAAGCTGGAGGAGGCCTATGACAGCCTTAATCAAGTGATTAAGAAGTATTCCCAAGAACTATACCAGCCGGCTCAAGACCACAAATCGGCTCGGGACCAAGATGGTAAAGCCCAAGCTAAACCACCTGAAGCCGAGGTGGTCGAAGAAGATAAAGAGGAAAAAAAGAAGGAATAATTTTAAAACCTTTTGGTTTTATTAAAGATAAACAAGATGGCTTTTACTAAAGACCCGTATCAGGTTTTGGGTGTTGATCGGCAAGCTAGCCAAGACCAGATCAAAAAAGCTTACCGCCGACTGGCTTTAAAGTACCATCCGGATAAAAACAAATCGGCTGATGCCAAAGATAAGTTTAAGGAAATAAACGCCGCTTACGAGGTCTTGTCCGACCCGCAAAAGCGTCGGCAGTATGACAGCTTTGGCCATGCATGGTTTAATCCTAATATGGGCGGCGGTTTTTCTGCCGGTGGCTTTGATTTTAATTTTTCCGACCCACTTGATATTTTTGAGCAATTTTTCAACTTTGGTTCACCCTTTAACCGCCGGAGGTCTTTGCCTAGGGCTTTTGCCAGGCTGAGTTTGAAGGAGGTTTTGACCGGGGCCAAGCGTAAAATCGCTGTGTCAGGCAAGACCAGGCAGGTCGATATTCCTCCCGGCGTCGAAAACGGACTGAAGTTTAGGTATGATGATTTTATCCTCGAAATAGAGGTGATTAACGATACGGTTTTTAAGCTTAACGGCCGTGACTTAATTTACCAAGCTCCAACCTTGTTAAGCCAAGCTGTCTTGGGCGGAGTTGTTAAGGTTCCGACTCTTGACGGCAAGGATTTAAAAATCAAAGTGCCGCCGGGAACCAAAACCGGCGATTTATTAAGGGTCAGAAATTACGGCCTGCCAAAGCTTAATCGACCAAGCGACAGGGGCGATTTATATATCCAGTTCCAAGTTAAGATGCCCGAAAAGCTTGATCGTCAGCAAAAGAAGCTGTTTAAACAATTAGAAAAACTGGGATTATAGCAGGGGTGCTGACAGGTTTTAGCTAAGCCGTTGGCTTGCTTGTTTTTCTCATAATTGAAGTCTTTTTTGTTAATTGGTTTACATCTATGAATCATGATTTATAATATAGACATGATAAGAAAAATAAGTTTGGCGGTGATCGTCGTTTTATCCGGTTTGCTGTTAGGAGGATGCAGCTTAAATCCAAACGCCACTTTGCAGGTTTTTTCAACTCCAAGGGCGACTGTCATGTTAAATAATAAAATTGTCGGTGAAACGCCTTTTTTTAATACCAAAATCAAAACCGGCTCTTACGATCTTAAACTAATCCCAATCGGGCAGGTCGATAATATCTTACCCTATGAAACAAAGTTAGAATTGAAGAAAAATACCAAAACCGCGGTCAAGTGGCAGTTTAACAAAAATGAAGCCTCAGCCAGCGGTTATATCATGACCCAAGAAGCTATCTCAGATAAAAAAGGCAGTGTTTTTATGATAGTTTACAATCCATCCGGGGCCACTGTCAAGCTGGATGACCAAGTGGTTGGAACGACTCCTTTTCAAAAAGATGGTTTAGCCCCGAAACAATACAAGTTAAGCGTCTCAGCTAACGGCTACCAAACCGAAGAAGCCCTTATCAGCGCCGATGCCGGTTACAAAGTGATTGTTAATCTCAAGTTAGGCCAGCAGACAGGCCAATCAGAGGTATCAAACGAAGCTTCAGCCAGTGCTTCGCCGACTCCATCAGCTCCGCCGAAAAAAACCTTAACCATCAAAGATACGCCAACCGGCTGGCTAAGAGTCAGGTCAAAGCCGGGCTTGACCGGCAAAGAACTGGGCAAGGTTAATCCCGGCGATGAATTCGTTATCTTAGATGAGGAAAATGGCTGGTACAAGATAGAATATGAAACTGACAAACAAGGCTGGGTTTCCGGTACTTACGTCAAGCTCAATCAAGCCGACAATGACAAGGAGTCAGCCGACGCCAAAACGACGCCAACCAAGAAGCCGACCGCCACGCCAACCAAGCAAGCCACAGAATCAGCTTCAACAACCAATAATTAGCTGGAGGGAGAAGCCAACCTTTGTCAGTTAACGTTTTAACCAAGATCGCTTATCAATTTAGATTATATTTTTATGTTAAAGCTGGATAATTTAACGGTTAAAGCTAAAACTAAGCTGATTTTAGAGAATCTCAACTTAAGTTTTAAAGCCGGCCGAACGTATGTCATAATGGGACCGAATGGGTCCGGCAAGTCAACCTTGGCCAAGTCAATCATAGCCGATCCGGAGTATGAATACCGGGGGAAGATTTACTTTAAGGCTAAAGATATAACCAACTTATCAACCGAAGACAGGGCCAAACTGGGCTTGTTTGTCAGCTTCCAAAATCCGGTCGAGTTAAGTGGTATTAGCCTTTTTGATTTAATGAAGCTGACTTTAAAAAGGAAAGTGAGGATTTTAGAGATTAAAAGGCAGATAGATGAGCTGGCGAAGCAGATTGATTTAAATCCTGAGGTGATAAAAAGCAGTCTTAATCAGTCAGTTTCCGGAGGCGAGGCCAAAAAGCTTGAGGTGATTCAAGCTTGCCTGCTAAATCCCGAAGTAATTGTTTTTGACGAGATAGATACCGGCCTGGATGTTGATGCTCTTGGCCAGATAGCCAACTTAATTAAGCGCCGTTTTCAAAAACCGGACAAGACATTAATTATCATTACCCACAACAGCCGGATTTTAAACCACCTTCGACCTGATGAGGTTTTAATTATGAAAAATGGCCAAGTTGTCAACCAGGGTGGGCCAAACCTGGTTAAGCAAATAGATAGGTATGGTTTTAAAGGTTGGAATTTAAAGGCTAAGTTATCAAAGTTGCATTTTTAAAATGACCGATCCGGCTTATCAGTTGCCCAGGGGCCTTAACCGGGATGTTATCCGTAAGATTTCCAAACACAAAAAAGAACCGGATTGGATGCTTGAGTTTAGGCTTAACGCTTACAAAATTTTTCAATCTAAACATAAGCCAAACTGGGGAGTTGATTTAAGTCGATTAGATTTTAATGATTTAAGTTATTATTCGGTTGCCTTTGGCAAAAAAGCGACTTGGAGCGAGATACCAAAAGAGATTAAGTTGGTTTATGAAAAGCTTGGTATTCCAGAGGCTGAGCAAAAGTTTTTAGCCGGTGTTTCCACTCAGCTTGAGTCGCAAGTCATTTATGAAAGTTTAAAGTTTGATCTGGAGAGGCAAGGGGTTATTTTTACCGATACCGATACCGCGGTTCAAAAATATCCGGGCCTTTTTAGAAAGTATTTTGCCAAATTGGTGCCGCCGACGGACAATCTTTTTGCTGCCTTAAACTCGGCGGTCTGGTCCGGCGGTTCTTTTGTTTATGTCCCCAAAGGGGTGCAGATAAAACGGCCTCTTCAAGCTTATTTCTTAATCAACTTAGCTAGAATCGGCCAGTTTGAGATAACTCTAATTATCGTGGAAGAGGGCGGTATGGCTCATTATTTGGAAGGATGTACGGCTCCGATTTATAGACGAGACTCGCTTCATGCCGCGGTGGTCGAGGTGTTTGTTCACAACCGGGCTCGTCTTCGTTATACAACGGTGCAAAACTGGAGCAAAAACGTTTATAACTTGACCACCAAGCGGGCCAGGGTCGAAGAAGAAGCGGTTATGGAGTGGGTTGATGGCAATATCGGATCTCTGGCGACGATGAAATACCCGGCTTGTCTTTTAGTTGGCAAGCGGGCCCATGGAGAAACTTTGTCGGTGTCCTTTGCTGACAGCGGCCAACACCAAGACACCGGAGCTAAGATGGTTCATCTAGCCAAAAAAACAACATCAAGGATTATAGCTAAGTCTGTATCTAAAGGCACCGGCCGAAGCTCCTATCGAGGTTTGGTCAAGTTCGGCCCGCAAGCCGCCGGCTCATCGGCTTTTGTCTCTTGCGATGCCTTGATTTTAAACGAAACCGCCAGGTCAGATACGTACCCGATTATGAAGGTTTCAACCAAACGGATCACCCTCAAGCATGAAGCCACGGTTGAAAAGCTGGAAGAGAAAAAACTGCTTTATTTAATGAGCCGAGGCTTGAACCGATCTCAAGCCGAGGGCTTGCTGGTTTCAGGGTTTATCAGTCCGGTACTCAAGGAAATTCCCTTAGAGTACGCCAGCGAGTTAAATCGGCTTATCAATTTAAAGATGGAGGGTTCGGTTGGCTGACTTTCATCAAGTACTCAGGCCGGTTTTAATCTCAACCGATGAAGTTAAGACTTGCCCTCTGGGCTTAATTAACCTTAACCAGCCGGGCAACTACTTGGTTTGGCTGATGAATTACTCCGGCGAATTATCGATTGATATAGTTTCTAGTTATGTTAGAGTATATGTTTTTGGCACTTATTACGGTCGGCAAAATCAGGTTTTTGATTTATCCATAAATCAAAGGCATATTGAACCAAACAGCCTGTCGCAAGTTCTTATCAAAGGGGTTTTTGCCGGCGCCAGCCGATTCAGCTACAAAGGATTGATTAAGATATTGGCCAAGGCGCAGTCAAGCCAAGCCTATCAAAAAAACCAAAATTTGATTTTATCCGACAAGGCCTATGTTGAGTCGGATCCGTTCTTGGAGATAGAAGCCAACCGGGTAGTTTGCGGCCATGGATCAACCACTAGTAGCTTATCAATTCGCCAGCTTAATTATTTGTTAAGCCGAGGCTTAAGCCATGCCCAAGCAGAGAGATTAATGATATTCGGGTTTTTGTCGGAGGTGGTTTATCAGTCTAAGGCTAAAGCCAAACAACTTAAATTATTAGCAGGGCTTGATAAAATCTTGAACCGTTTAAAGCTTGGTAGAACATAATTCATTGCTGTTTAAATTTTCCACCTTAAGAGATGGATAGGTTATTGGGATTATGCTAAACTTAAAGCAGACAGATGGTTGACCGTGATTTTTATCAGCTTTATAAGCAAGTTTACAAAGACAAAAATCTATTTCAAGTTAATCGCAAGCTACCTACCAACCCCTTAAGCCAAAGACGGCCAAACTCAGTCATCGTCGCCGGCGGTGCTTTGGGGGACGAGGGCAAGGGTCGAGTCACCGATGAGCTAAGCCATTATTTTTTAAACAAACTTGGTAAGGTATTTCATTATCGGGATAATGGCGGCGCCAATGCCGGCCACACCGTGGTTGTCAAAAGCAAAAAAATAGTTCTTCACCAGTTGGCATCGGGCATTATCCAGTCGGGTTGCAGCGTTATTTTAAGCCGGGGTATGGTTTTGCACCCGGAGGATTTGGTCGCCGAGATAAACCAAGTTAAGAAAGCTTTTGCCGGCCAACTGCCGGCTAAGCTGATTATAGACGAGATGGCGGTTTTGTCTTTGGATACGCATCGAGCTTTTGAGACCGCCATTAAAAAGCAAACGACCCAAGTGGACTCAACCAGCCGAGGCATATCTCCGGCTTATGCTGATATTATTTACCGTCACCCGCTACGCATGCGAGATCTGGTCGGCAAAAATTTTAAAGCCAAGTTTCACCATCACTATCGATTTTATCGAGATTTGATAAGAGGTCTAGGCCAAAATTTGGCCCAAATTGAGGTCGTTAGGCTTCAAGGCGGTAAGTTGACCGTCGGCAATGAGGATCTGTTTATCGCCCGGTTGACTAAAGCCAGGCAACAATTGCTTGATTTTATCAAGCCTACCCATAATTTGATTGATAAGGCTTGGCAATCGCAAGCCGGCTTTGTCATAGAAAAAGCCCAAGCTTTGGGATTGGATAAAAACTGGGGCACTTATCCTGACGTGACCGCATCTGACTGTAGTTATGAAGGGGTTCATACCTCCAGTTACGGTATCATCGACCCTTTGGATATCTCGGTGAAAACCGCGGTGATTAAAGCCACTTATACTTCTAGTGTCGGCAAAAGGCGCATGCCGACCAGAATGGCTGCCAAGCTAGAGAATAAAATTAGGCGCGACGCCAATGAATATGGAGCCACAACCGGCCGGCCACGTGACATACTCTATATAGACCTGCCCATGTTAAGTTATTTGTTTAAGGTGGGTAGAGTTGAGTTTTTAACCATGACGCATCTTGATATAAGTTATAAGGATCAACCGATTAGAGTTTGTTTAACTTACAAGCTAAACGGGCGCCGGGTAGGTTACCGGCCTGATCTGGCTTTTTTGGCTCGAGTTGAGCCCGAGTATATAGACCTGCCCAGTTGGCAAGGCGAAGAATTAGAGGGGATTAAAAAGATTAGCGACCTACCCATGTCAACCTTGCAATATATAGCCTTTATCAGCCAAGCTTTAAGCTGTCGGATGTTGATGGCCACAACCGGTTCGGAAAGATCTCAATCTTTAAGTTGGCTGCCAATTTAACCAGGATTTTACCAACCCGGCCTGTTTCTGGCAAAATTAAAAAAAACCAATCCTCAATAAGATAAAAGTGGTTTATAATCAAGATATGCGCAGGCCCAAGTTTTCTTACAGCCAGAGACTACTTAGCTTATTGTCACTTTTTAAGAATCTAGCAATTGATTTAAGGCCAATCCCTTTTAATCGAGGATGTCGCTTAGATACTGCCTTGCTATCTTTGGCTTTAGCTATTGATGGCTTTAAAGTTGACTGCTCGGACTTGGTCAACCCTAATCGTTTTTTAAATAAGCCCAAGATTAGTCGCTTAACAACATCATACCAGCAGGTAATCGATCTTATTTTAGCCCAAAATAGACCAAAACCAACAAGCCAAGCCAAACTACTTGATGTGGAAAAAACGATTAAGAAAATTAATCAAATACTATCAAATAATGCTAGTTATACGATGAATAATAATGGGTATAGAATATCTAAAATTGTGGTCGAGGACGAACTTAATGGGATCGTTGTCTATCAACCGCCGTCGGCCTTTCGATTGCCGTTTTTGATGTCAGATGTGTTTAAAGTTTCAATAGACAATCAAATGAACTTAGGTTTAAGAGCCGCTTTTTTGTATTATGCGATTCTTTTTTGCCGACCGTTTGGCCAAGCCAATCAAATGACGGCTTTGTTTGCTACCTGGTGGCTTTTATTGTCAGAATCAAAAAATCACAAGCTACTTGTTAACCTAGGTCGAAACTTAACCGATATGGATTTGCAGGCATATAACGCCTTTTTTAAAACAACCCAGTCAGCCAAAGATATCTGGCGCCAAGACTTGACTTTTTGGTTTGAGTTTTTTCTTCAAGCCATGATAGTTGGATCTGGTAAACCAGACAAAACCTCGGTGCCAGCAACCGTCCAGTCAAAGGCATCGCCGCCGCAACTTATCAGCCGACGGATAAAAACCAAGCCAACCGCTACCACCAAAAGACCGACTCCGGTCAAACCAAGGTCAAAACCGACAGAAACAACTGCCTTCTTGACGGACCGCCAAATTAAATTATTGCGCCTGTTTCAAAAAACCAACATGATTAAGATGGCTTATGCCAAATTTATCTTTCCCAATTTATCCGACGACACTCTCTTAAGAGAGCTGCAACGGCTGCAAAGATATGGCATTATCATTAGAAAAGGCAGGACCAAGGGTTCATACTATGTCTTAGTTGATAAATTTAAGGATATAATCTATGAAATTTAGTCGTTTTGCTTTGTACTTGTCTGAGATAGAAGCTATCAGCTCTCGATTGTTGATGACTGAAAAGATCTCTGATTTGTATGCCAAGCTGAAGCCGGATGAAGCCAAGATAGCCTCTTATCTGTTCTTGGGCAAACTGGCGCCTAATTACAAAGGAGTTGAGTTTAATCTAGCCTTAAAGACGATGATAAAAATAACGGCCCAAGCTTTTTCCAAGCCGTTGGCCGAAGTCACCGCCGATTACAAGCAGATCGGCGATCTGGGCGATCTGGTTTATCAGTATCGCCTCAGCCAAAAAGGCAAACCCAGCAACTTGTCCATAACCCAAACATATCAAAAATTATGGGAAATCGCTGAGCAATCAGGCGAAGGCAGTGTCGAGAGAAAGATCTTTTTGATGGTTAAGCTATTAAGCCAAGCCGGCCCGATTGAGTCAAAATATCTAGTTAGAATCCCACTTGGCCTTATCAGATTGGGTTTTTCCGAGTTGACCTTATTGGACGGTTTATCCTGGCTTTTGACCGGAGGCAAAACACTCAGGCCGGTTTTGGAAGCTGGCTTTAATGTGCGTTCTGACATCGGTTTGATTGTCGAGAAAGTGATAGAAGCTTACCGGGCCGGTTTGACCACCGAACAAATAACGATGAAGGTCAGCCAGCTGAAAGCCAAGCCTGGCATACCTATTCGGCCGGCTTTAGCTTCGCGCTTAGCCAGTTTGAATTAGATAATTGACAAATTAGGTTGCCATTTTTTGGAGCCAAAATATGACGGCTTAAGAACTCAGATACATGCTTGGCAAGATAACTCGCCAAGCGGGGACCTTTTAAACCTGACCTCTCAAATCAAGGTTAAGATTTTTTCCCGAAACCTGGAGGATATTAGTTTGATGTTTCCTGAAATAAGCGACTCGGTTAGGCAGTTGATGGCCGCTACCGGGATTAAGGGAGTTATTTTAGATGGCGAGAGCATCGCTTATGATCCAAAAACCAAAGTCTTTTTCCCCTTCCAAGAAACCATAAAGCGCAAACGCAAACATGCTATTTCGGATACCAGCCGGCGCTTGCCGGTGAAAACTTTTGTTTTTGACATTCTCTTTTACGATGGCAGTGACTTAATCAGCCAACCATTGAAGCTTCGCCGGCAAAAGCTTAATGATTTTTTAAACCGGCCGGCCGGCTGTTTAAAACTTACCCCCCAACACAAGGTTGAATCGGTCAAGCAGATGCTAACTTGGTTTGGAAAATACATAGATGCCAACCTGGAAGGTATCATGTCAAAAAAACCTGATTCGCCTTATCGAGCCGGTTCGCGGGACTTCAGCTGGGTTAAGTTCAAACCATCGGCCTTCAATTCCATAGAAGACACATTAGACCTTTTGGTTTTAGGCTGGTATCAAGGCAAAGGCAAACGCAATCAGTTTGGTATAGGTGCTTTTTTGGTTGGAGTCTATGATAAGGCCAACGACCGATACTTAACTGTTTCCAAGATAGGCACTGGCTTGACCGATGATCAGTGGCGCGACCTTTACCAAAGGTGCCAAAAATTGCAAACCACAGTTAAGCCAGCCAATTATCAAGTCAGCAAGGACTTGTTTTGTGACTCTTGGCTCAAGCCGTCTTTAGTGGTCGAGATTAAGGCTGATGAGATAACCAAAAGTCCTTTACATTCATCAAGTTATGCTTTAAGGTTTCCACGCTTGGTTAAGTTTAGGGATGACAAGGATCCGATTCAAGCTACAAGCCTAACCGAGCTTAAGCAGATTTTTGCCGATAGGTACAAGCGTATAAAAGCCTAAGACTGGCTGTTATTTTCAAGATTTTATTGCCTTGATTTGTTTTAGCTTCCACATGAATAGTTTAGCTTTGTTTTTGACCTTATCGGCACCTTTGACAAAATAGAGAGCGTCTTCTAAGATTGGCCGCTTAATCTGCTTAGCCAGTCTGATATACAGGCTCTTGTGTTCCCAATCATCGAGTTCTTCGGCCAACTTTAAACCGTAAAGCTGGTACTCCTTAGTAATGTAACGCTGTTTGGGAATATCAAATTTCATCAGAAGTTTTCTTAAGCTAGTTGGTTTAGTTAATCTTTTGGTCGATTTCATATTGTTAGTAAAGTTAAGATCAAAATAAAGGCAATCCAAGCTAAGATAATGGCCCGGCTGGTTTTGGCAGGGTAATCCATATTAAGAAATAGATAGAAGCCGGATAGGCTGTTGTGATTTTTAAACTTATCAAGAAAACTGCTGGCCAAGCCGAAGCTGAAGCCGGCTAGCATGCCCTTGATGAAAAGTGAGGTTGAAGTAAAGCCAGCGAACAGATAAAGGCAAGCCCACATGACCAGAAAAACCAAGCTAAAAACTGGTGAGTTTAGGTGTTTTAACTTATGCTTGGCCGCAAAGCTGGCGGTTAAACTCCAAGCCAGCAATCGCCATAGACGGCGTTTGCTGACAGGGGCGACTGACCTTAATTGCTCAACCATGGGAGTGAAATAAAACTGCCACCGCCACAGCCAAAGGCCAATAAAAACCGCCAGGCTTAAAATCGCCATTTCCACACCAAAATCTTGCCAATTGAAAGATAGTGATCTCAGCTTGAAAAACCTAACCAGCTGTAAAGCCAAGCTAACTCCGATAACTTGGCCGATGGCTCGGCTGATAGAAGGCAAGACAATTTTGTTATTATTCATCAAGAGATGATAATAATCTCAGGTAGCCAGCTTTGCCGGCAAAACCAACCATCTGATTAACCACCTGTCCGTCTTTAAACAAAACAACGGTGGGAATGCTCATAATTTGATATTGCTGGGCGGTTACTTGGTTTTCGTCCACATTTATCTTAGCTATCTTTATTTCCGGTTTTTCTTGGGCCAGTTCTTTTAAGACCGGTTCGGCCAGTCGGCATGGGGCGCACCATGGAGCAAAAAAGTCAACTAAAACAGGCTGTTGACTGTCCAAAACTTCGGTTTTAAAATTATTGTCATCAACGTTAATTACAGGCATGTGTTCTCCTTAAATCTAAGAAATTTTTTAAATCTACCTATTAATTATACACTCATTATTTATGCTTTGGGCCAACTGTTTGGCCGGCTTCATTTTAAAAAATAAAGTTAAAACCCGAAAGTGAAAACCGGTCATTTTAACTATTCAAAGAACTTGACAACTGTTTATTTATGATGTTTACTGGATATAAATGGTTAATAGTTACTTAAAGTATGGGTTTATAATTTTGGGAGTTGTGATTGCTTTTGGCATAATTTACTTAACGGTTATTAATGTCCGTCGAGTTCAAGATCGCCAAGCTTTAGCCACTAAATTAAGCTGTCAGTATAATTGGTGCAAAGCTCAAATCAACAAAAATGGCAATTTATTTACAATCGAGATCAAATCACCTTTTGTTAAAAAATACACAGCGGTCAGCTTTAATACAAACCTTAACCAACATGTCCACAAAAATGTCCAAGTCAAGGGCGTGGTAAAAAATAAAACTTTCTACGTCGTTGACCTCAAAGATCTTTAAGAAACGGTTATAACCTCTATTTTACCAACCTGGCTGGGATGACCGGCTTTTTCAAAATTAAGGTAATTGTGGCTTAAACCGTAAAGGTGTCCTTGGCGGTGTGATTCCCACAAAATCTCAAGTTTGCGGCCAACGAAGGCTTGGCGCCAGTATTGATTCAGGCGCCGGCCGAGATCTCTTAATTTTTTAGCTCGAAGCTTGATGATTTCTGTGGCTACCGGTTTAAGTTTTAACTTATTCGCTGCCGCCATCGGTCTAGCAGAGTAGGGAAAGACATGGAGCCGACTGAACTTAACCTTCTCAACAAATTAGACTGTGTCATTAAAGTCTGATTCGGTTTCGCCGGGGAAGCCAACGACTATATCGGTTGAGATGAGAATGTCGGGCACCGCCGACCTCAAGCGGGAGATGGTTTGCCGGAACTGTTCTCGGCTGTAACCGCGGTTCATAAGCTTTAATATCTTGTCACTTCCTGATTGAAGACTGATATGAAGATGGGGCATAAGCCGTGGGTTATTACGAAACAGATCTATGAATGAGGGAGTGAAAGAAACCGGATTGATTGAGCCAAATCGAATTCTGGAAACAACCGTTTTGTCTAAAATAGTCTTGGTTAAATCTTCCAAGCCTTGACTTGAGACTTGGTACCAATTATTTTGCCGGCCGTTGCCGTCTTGGCCGTAAGCGCTGATATCAACTCCGGTTAAAACCACTTCCTTAACTCCGTCTTTTTCTGCGCGCTTAATCTCGGCTACGACTTGTTGAATCGATTTTGAGGCAGGTTCTGGTCTGGTATATGGAATGATGCAGTAAGTGCAGTATCGGCGGCAGCCATCTTGTATTTTTATAAACCGCCTGACCCGAGAAATTAACTGTGCGCTATTGACCTTGTGGTTGCTTGGCTTTGGTTTTGATAAGGTTTGACCCGGCTTGATTTTAAGAAATTGTAGTGGATGTTGATCTTTGTTGTCGTTGCCATAAATGTAATCAATCCCCCAACTTCGCCAGTCAACCGCCTTATCTTTCAGCCAACGTTGGGCCCCACAGCCCCAAGCGACAACAACTGCTTGGGGATAAAGCTTTTTTAACCTTCTTAATCTTTGCCGGCTTTCCTTTTCCGCTTTAGCGGTGACGGCGCAGGTGTTGACGATGATCACTTGAGGCTGGTTTTTATCATAGAGGCAGCCGGCTTGGTTAAAGACGGACTCCAGCGAAGTTAGCTCGGCTTGATTTAATCGGCAACCCAAATTGACAGTCATATATTTAAATGTCATACATTTTTTGCCAGTATTTGCTAATGGATACTTAGATTATAGGCTATAAGTGTGTCTTTGATTAAACCGGCCATTAGTCAGCCTTGCCAAAGCGTTTTTACTTGAGTAGATAAGATAAGGTAAAATACACTCATATGAAAATCAGCCTTAAAGTTTTGTTGTTAGCTGGATTGATTTTGCCGTTTCTTATATGGGCCAAGTCCGCTTCGGCCCAAACGCCGATAGCGACAGGTTCCTTTCTAGCCAGTCCGTCAGCCAAGGGATCGGCCAGCGCCAGCGCCAGGGTCAAGGCCAGCAAACAAAAAGAAGATATAACTCAGCCAACCAAGCCAAAAAACAAACTGGAGCAGGTCTTGGCTAAACAGGTGATCAGCCAACCAACCTGGCGTAATTTTATCCGTTACCTGGTCCAGCAATCGGTTAACCACGGAGTGCCCATAAACACATTAGTCTTGATTCTTTTGTTGCCTTTGGCCGGAGCCATCATCGCTACTTTGCGCCACATGATCGGCTTGCGGGGATTGGGTATTTTCACCCCGACGGTTTTATCCGTCGCTTTCATTTCCACAGGCATTAGCGTCGGCTTGATTATCTTTTCAACCGTGGTGATTAGCTTAACGCTGGTTCGCTTGGTCTTGAAAAAGATTAAGTTTAGGATGCAATATTTGCCAAGGATGTCTTTAATTATGATTTTTATAACTTTATCCATAATATTTCTGTTTTATTTTTTGGCCACCAAAACTCAGATTGATATCTATACCATCTCGATCTTTCCCATCCTTATCATGATGCTTTTGGCTGAGAGCTTTATGGAGGTTCAGATAGGCCGATCACTTAGAGAAGCTATCTATCTGACCATTCAGACTTTATTGATTGCTTTGTTGGTTTATTGGGTTTTGACCATGGAATGGGTTCAGGTGTTGATGATTTCTCATACGGAGGCTGTGGTTTTGGCTACGATTTTGTGGGATATTTTTGTCGGCAAGTATGTAGGTTTGAGAGTCTTGGAGTATTGGCGGTTTAGGCGATTAGTCAGTTCTCGATAGTTGCAGGTTATGAAGTATAGCCAAATCTTAGGCTTGAATGCCAGAAATCATGTTTTTCAAGCCCATTACAATCGCAAGTCGGCCAAGCGGATAGCCAACTCAAAGCTAAATACGAAACAGTTTTTGGCTGCCCATAACTTCCCCCACCCGAAGCTTTTGACTATCTTTCGCGATTACCGCCAAGTTCTTGATTTTAAATGGGGCGACTTGCCGTCGGCCTTTGTCTTAAAGCCGGATAAAAGTTACGGCGGTGAGGGTATTATTATTGTCACTAAAGGAGGTAAATATGCCGGCGAATGGTACACCAATAACCACCAACTAAAAAACTCAAAAGACCTTCAGTTGCACACGCTTGATATCCTTGGTGGGCTTTACTCAACCCATAACATTCCTGATATTGCTTATATAGAAGAGTATGTGCCTATACACCCTGTATTCAGGCGCTATTTAACCAAAGGAACGCCTGATGTTGGAGTCGTCGTTTTTCAGAAAGTCCCGGTTATGGCTTTTTTAAGATTGCCGACAGCCGAGTCGGGAGGTAAGGCCAATCTCCACCAAGGCGGTATCGGCGTCGGAGTGGATCTTGGCACAGGCATAACCACTTATGCTATTTACAGGGATGAATACATAACTTACTATCCCCAGACAAGGTATAAATTAAGGGGTATTAAGATTCCGTGGTGGGATGAAACTTTAAAACTGGCGGTTGAGATCCAAGACAAAATAAAGTTGGGCTATATGAGGGTTGATTTTGTCATCCATCCGGAAAAAGGGCCGATGATTTTGGAGGTTAACTCAAAACCGGGATTGAGCATCCAGTTGGCCAACAGAGCCGGCCTGCGCAAGCGCTTGGAGAGGATTATGGATCTTGACATAAGAAATGTTAATCATGGCATTCAAGTGGCTAAATCCCTGTTTGCCAGCTCTCTGATGGATAAAATTCAACAAAGGTACATTGTCCACCCAGTTGAGGATGTCATGGTCATCGGCAAAAGCAAAAAAATGACGGTCAAAGCTCGTATCGACACAGGTGCTTGGCGGTCATCGATCGATCGCCAGCTGGCCGAGTCATTAGGATTGCTTGACCCCAGCAACATAATTGGTCGAAATGTTTATCGGAGCGCTTTGGGCCGTCAGGAAAGGTTGTGGATAAAGCTAAAATTTAGTCTAGCCGGCAAGTATATCAACACGATTGTGTCGGTCGCTGACCGCCAGCAGTTAAGCTATCGCTTGTTAATTGGCCGGCTTGACCTGTCAAAGTATGGTTTTTTGGTTGATCCTCGGCCCAAAACTTAAAAAATACAAGAAAAACCAACATCCGGCAAATAATTTTAATAGCCATCGTTTAACGTATAATAATTCTTATGATGAAGGTGGCGGTTGGTTTGTCCGGAGGAGTTGACTCGGCGGTCGCGGCCTTTGCCTTAAAGCAACAAGGCTATGATGTGGTTGGTATTTATCTGTCAGCTTGGTGCAATGATCGATCGTTGATTGACCAAGAGATGGCCAACCAAGTGGCCGAGTTTTTAAAGATCAAATTTAAAGTTCTGGACATAAAAAAGGACTATGAATCGTATGTCATAGATTATTTTTACCAACAGTATCGCAAGGGCAGAGTGCCATCACCCGATGTTATCTGCAATCGCGATATTAAGTTTGGCTTGTTTTTGGATTGGGCGATGAAAGCCGGTTTTGACAAAATAGCCACCGGCCACTACGCTAAGTTACAACCAGGCCCGAACCGTCGTTTGGCCGTGTACCGACCAAAGGACAAAGCCAAAGACCAAACCTATTTTCTCTTTCAGCTAAGTCAATCAAACCTAAACAAAATTATTTGGCCATTGTCAGCCTTAACCAAAAAACAGGTCAGATTGATTGCTAACGAACATAATTTTCCCAATAAAGACAAACCGGAATCTATGGGTATCTGCTTTATAGGAGAGATTAACTTGGTCGATTTTTTAAAGCAAAGAATCAGGCCTAAACAAGGTCCGGTGGTGTCCACGGCCGGTCGGGTTGTCGGCGAACATAAAGGGGTTTGGTTTTACAGTTTGGGCCAAAGGCATGGGTTTAACATAACCAAGCCTGGCTTGTTGCCGCCAAAGGCGTTTGGTCCCAAGGGGTTAAAACCCCTATACGTTATCGGCAAGGAGACTAAAAAGAATAAGTTGGTGGTTTCAGACAAGTCGGACTGCTTTATTCAACAATTAGAGTTATCTGATGTTACTACCATCTGGCCGGATGAACCGCTAGAGGATAAAACTTTATTTGTCAGATTAACCAACCTGGGGCCGTTGTTGGAAGGGAAGATCAAAAAAACTAAAAATTTTCACTTAGTTGCATTAACCAAGCCAACCTTGATCACCTCGCCCGGCCAACCGGCGGTTTTTTATGATAAAACCGACAGATTGATCGGTGGTGGGATTATAGAAGCGGTCAGTTAAGCTAATAGTTCTTGTTCGCATGACGATTATTGACAATTGATAACAGGTTCTTTATTCTTAAACTAAGAGGTGGTATGTCCATTAAAACAAGGAAAAAGATTTTATTCCTAATTTCTTTTACATTAGTGTTTGGTTTATTTGCCGGTTTGATTTTTGTAGATAAAAGTCTGCGCCGACCGGCAGAAATTATGATTTCATCGCCAGCCAAGAAACCACCAACCGGCCGACAACCAACGGTGTTTAATCCAGATTATAAATACGGCATGGATATTTTTGGTCCAAGTTGGCAGTGGGTTCTTCCTCGCCAACCTAAGGAAGGAGTCAATAACCCACGCAATTATGCTGTTTGGCGGTTGTTGGACAAGCGGTTGGATTTAGACAAAGTCAATTATGTTTTGTACAACTCAGCCAAAGCCGGAGTGGCCTGGAACCGCTTAGCGATTAGGCCAGGCTTTATCAAACTGCCTCAGTCGATTTATGAAAAAGAGTGGTATTGGGACGATCTTGACGCTATGGTTGATTTGTCCCGGGCTTACAACATCAATGTTGTCGGTTATATCATGGGCTCGGTTTGCACCAAAGGCCAACTGGAAGCTAACATAACCAAATGCCTTAATGATTATTATAGGCACCCGCCGTCAAGCCGAGAGTGGAAGGCGGTTTTGGAAGCTATTTTCAAGCGCTACTCGTCTCCGGGAAAAGAAAAGATTTTATATTATGAAATCTGGAACGAGCCGGATATACCCGATTTTTTTATCGCCTCAAGCCAGGACAATAGAGCCAAGGAGTATTTGAGGTTGTTTAAGGAAGCTGTTGAGGTTAAAAACCAAGTTAATCCAAATATCAAGCTCATTTTTGGCGCCATCAGTGATGCTTCTAGCCGCACCTTTCTTAATAACATCTTCAAACAACCAAACGCCAAGAATATCGTTAAACAAGCTGACGCCGTTTCATTTCATGCTTACAGCAACTACACGGTTAAACGAGATATAATCTCCATAATCTTGCGCCAAAACGGCATTAATTTGCCCTTATGGTTAACCGAAATCAACAATGAATACAAAGCCAAGCCAACCAAGTCGTGGTTTCAACAGACATTTCGACAAATAAGATTAAAAGGCAACCAGCCGGTCGTTGATAAGATTTTTTGGTTCCAGGCCACAACCAGCGGTTGGGGTCCCGGGCTGTTTAACAAGCCGGGCCAAAGATGGGAAGATACCGATTATGCAATTAATAACAAAGATGATTTTTACAATCAGTTTAAGCAGAGTTTGAACCAATCGGTTTATACAGGACCATCCCTTGATTGGCGCAACCTTTTAAGTACAGGTCCTCAAATTAATGTCATTGTTACCAATAGATCTCTAGGCTTGTTTTCGACTGATTTATTAGGCCACAACACTAATCCCAAGATCAATTTTGACCAGCCTTTTTATCTGAATCCAGCCAAAGCTTTAAAACCTGGCTTAATTAGAATGTCAGACCACCCGTTTATATGGCGAAGGGACATTAACGGTGTTATTCCTTGGTTTACA
>JAJRVN010000036.1 GCA_024277325.1 Patescibacteria group bacterium
AGTATTGTTTATTGTTTTCATAAGGATACGATACCTGCCTGGAGACAGCTTGGGAAGTCGATAAACCAATTTATTAAAGTCTGACGGCATACAAGCCTCCTTTAAATACCTCAAAGTCCGAAATGTATCGCGACCAATACATTCCTGAACTCCGGAAAATTTGATATAAGTTAAGAATTAAAAGAACTGTTTTTGACTAAAAACTTTTCTACCGCCTCTAACCGGCTTGTAAAATCATCAGACAGGTCAAAAAACTTTAACTTGTATTCTTGGCACTTAGTTTCAAAGTATTGGCTGTCTTTAATCCAAGTTTGAACCGCTTTGATGAGTTGTTTTTCATTCAACTGATCATGCCAGTTATCATCATGACTGCGATGAGCAAGGATTTGTTTGACTTTTTGTTGCCAGCTGATTTTAGGTACCCCACAAAGCACATGCGGATGTATGGTTTATTTTTGAACTTGGCTAAGTATTTGGGTAGGAAGTTAATGCCTTCAATGAGCAAAATATCATTATAGTATTGTCGGTTATAGAGGATACCTTGAAAGTAAGGCCAAAGGAGCTTAGCTTTTTGAATATCGCTTGGATCTTTCCTTATACCAAAATCGGGTACGCCCCGTTCTAAACCATTTCTTAATAAATCGGTTGTAATTCCTAGGATCTGATATTTTTCCAGCAGATGTTTTCTTATCCATGATTTGCCGCACCTTGGTACTCCAGCTACAATCAGGGTATTAATTCTCTCTTCATTCCTTATCATTTTAACACTTAAAACCCAGCCATCAGTGGGTATGGATGGACTCGAATCATCGACCTCAGTCTTATCAGGACTGCGCTCTAACCAACTGAGCTACGCGCCCTTCTTTGTTACTTTATAAACCAACTATGTTAATTGTTTCCCTGTGAACCAGGGATCTGTCCAACTTAGCTTAAGTTAGCGCTCCTTACCTTATATTTATACTCCATCAATGTAAATCTTACCCCTTATTTACATTAGAATTTTAACATACTACGAAAAAGGTATATAGCGGCATTCGAATAAAACTGAATAAAATCGATATGCTTAAGCCAAGGTTAACCCATTGACCGATTGATATAAAGTGATTAAAATAGTTAGTGTTTTTGAGTTAATTTATTTATTTAATCCTATTCGATATGACACACAAGTGTGATGCCCTGGTGGTTAGCTGTATTGATTTTCGCTTCCAAAAGTATATTAGAGACTGGACCGGTACTTGGTTAAATGGTAAAACCTTTGATTTTGTCGGATTTGCCGGTGCTACCAAGGATTTGCAAACTATCATGAAACAAATAGATATCTCGGTTAAACTTCATCAAATTAAAGAGGTTTATCTTATTCACCACGAAGACTGTGGGGCTTACGGCGATCAAAGCACGCCTGAGCGCCATCATCAAGACTTGCTCAAGGCCAAACAAGCGATCCTTGATAGATATCCCCATCTCAAGGTTTATTTATACTATCTCCACCTTGACGGCCGATTTGAAGAGGTTAAAGTTTAAACTTACCCCACCTTTTCTAGAATTATCCTTTCGCCAAAGCCGCCTTTTTGTTTGGCCTTGGCTTGTTTAATTTGGTTGAGTTTGGTTAGGTCTATTTTTTTAAATCTGATAATAGCCTCAAAAACCTCGAGAATGTCGGCCAGTTCTTCGTGTCTTTCTTTGTTCAGGTATTCCTCGACTTCTTCTTGAAGTTTTTCTTTGAGTTTTTGCCAGTACTCTTCGTCTTCAGCCACATGAATGCTGTATTTTAAGCCCTTGCTGTCTAGAATCTCTGGTATCTTATCTCTTACTAATTTGTTTTGTTTTTTGGCCATTAATTAATTGTAACACTAATAAAATCTTAGAACTCAATTTTTACACCTCCCGGAGGTCTACAGAGTAGACCTCCGGGAGGTGTTTGCTAAACTTAATCTATTTTGTACTCGGCCCAGTCACCGTATGGATTTTCTAATTTCAACATTTCTTCAATGCTTAATTTCTCAAAATACATCCGAACCAAGCGCATGGTGTTGTTGGTGGCGCTCCAGCCGACATTGATTTTCCCCCGCTTCATTTTTGGCATTAGCCAGTTTTCCAAGAAAGGCTTGATTCGATTGAACCAAACCATTTTTAGATTTTCTCCATTGGGCGGCGGTACGTCCCAACTTCGCCGCCAAAGGACGGTTTTTTCCGGATAAAGCTTCATCATTTTCAACTTGCTTTTGCCGGTTAAATCGCCATAGTCGCGTTCAATCAAATCGTCAAAGATTAAGTATTTGGCTTGAGGATGGTATTTTTTAACCTCATTTACGGTTTGGCGGCAACGATTTAAAGACGGAGAGATAAACAAGTCGATCTTTTTGCCGGCCAGCTTTTTAGCCAGAAGCTTGGCTTGCCTGATGCCCTCATCAGTTAGGTTTGAGTTTCTGTGGCCGGAGAAAATCCGCCTGATATTATCATAGCTTTGGGTATGACTAAAGATGTATAGAATCGGAGGTTGGTGGTTGGCTTGGAGCTTGGGTAAAGCTGTTTTTTGCCGGCCTGGCGATTTAAGTGAATCGTAAGCGGTTTGGATTAAGTTTTTATCGACCATAGTTGTTTGCCTTTTTAAAGCAGTTCATGGACCATAAAGACCATAATAAGCCAAAATTTACGATGACAATGACAAAAATGCTGTAATGAATAAAGTAAGCCAACAGGCTGGAAGGCAAGATAATTGCCAAAAATGAAACAAACAAGTTAACCCCGCAAAAACCACCCAAAAAGCAAGTTTGCAAACCGCCGATACCCAAGATATATAAAACGGCCGAGATTAAACTGTTGTGGTTTATGTTTTTTGTTCGTTGCCATCGCAATTTGCTGATTCGAACAGAGCAAGAGAAAGCTAAACTAAAAAGCAAGGCAAAAACCACTAAAACTGCCAGGTACCAAACTGGGGTTATTACCAAATCCATGTTGTCAAGTTGGGGCTTTAGGATAAAATAGGTTAAGATTAAAGATGAGCTCATTATCAACCAACAAGTTTTGCTTTTGAAAAGTTTAGTGATCTCCATACCATTATTTTACACAATCTCAAACAATGAAATACTCAAAAGCCGATGATATCAAAGCCAGGATCGATAGTTTAATCGATGATTTGGGTTGGCACTATATTAAAAAAGAAAACCTGTTTTGTATTCGTTCTTTTGATGCCAAAACTAGAGCTATAGCTAGAATTTGGGGTATAGGCAAAATATTTACTCAGGTTATCGGCTTGCCGGCACATTACATAATCGAGGTTAATGCTAAAAGATTTGATAAGTTAACGGCCAAAGAGCAGACTAAGGTTTTAATTCACGAGTTAATGCACATTCCTAAAACTTTTTCCGGTGCTTTGTTATCCCACAAAGGCAGATATCATTCAATCGGCCAGCGGCAAGTTGACAAGTGGTTTGAACAATTGTTTCGACCCTAAACGTTAATGTATGTATGGTGCGAGAGGCAGGCAAGATTTAGGGGTGCCGACTTTAGGATTTTTAAGGTAGTCCATAATGCTGAAAATGACATCTAGTTTGGTTAGTGCGTGGTCATCATCCACGTCATATGGCCCGTAAATTTGGGTTCCAACTTGGGCGTGTTTAAGATAAAGATAATTAACAATAAAACAGACAACATCAAACCTATCGGTAGCTTTGTTATTGTCGTTAACATCCAGAGCAGAGAACAGATTGAAAAAGTTGGTCATAATATTGGTAACTTCAAAAGCGGGCCGTTTAACTGACCGCCGATCTAATTTAACATCATTAAACCGACTTTTAAGATTATAATCAAACCTCCAATTTATAAGTTCGGGATTGTCTGTTAAAGACAATGGCAAACCCTCGATTTCATTAGTTGCTGGTTGCCATATAAACTCATCGATGGCTCCGGAAAAAGGCACACGACAATCAAAACTGCAACCAAGGCTAAATAGCCAGGAACTTGAAAGGTTGGTTGTGGTAGAAACCGAATTCATGTACTTGCCGTCGATATACAAAGATAACTGATTTGGGCTGGCATCACTGGTTGTTATTTTAAAAAAGTGCCACCGATTGGGTTTTAACGGGTATGATCTTAAGGTGATTGGTAAGTTGTTTTTGGGGTAATATCTGAAGATAAGTCGTTGACCATTCCATAGAGCCAGACCGAAAGCCTCTCCTGGCATGACTGAATTATCGCCATTTTTCTGGTGTCGCAGTTCCCAGATAACCTGAGGATCGGAAATTTGGTTGGAATTTGGTTTAAACCAAAAAGAGAATCGATAATCTGGAGTTACCATAATGTTGTCAGGATTCAAAACCACAACTTGATCGGTTTGACCAGGAAACTTAAGGCCATACCGAAAGCTGTCGGCGTAATCGGCTGGTATATGGCTGGTATCATATTTCACCGATACATTCGGGTATTTTGGGTCACGCAGTAAGCTTAAGTCCAGTTTGGCTCGACTGTAGTCAGATGTATTATTCTCAAATCGATACATAGCCACGGTGTAATCGTCAATCGCTAGCGGTCGCTGGTAAGCTTTCGTGCGCCACATGGCTTCGACATTGCGGCTTGTATTGGATATGCGCAGATCGTCGATCAGGCCCTCAAATTTATTCCCCACAAAATCATTAGCCATTAACAAGCCGCCAGCATAATTGATGCCCAGACTTGAGTCTTGTTCAAGCGTGGCGCCAAACTCAGCTTGGCCGATTTTTTGGCCGTTAAGGTAAAGGAAGATATTATTATCTTTCTTGACTACGGCGACATGGCTCCATTGGTTAAACGGGACGATGTCCTTGATTAAAATGGCACCTTTATATCGACGGTGGGCTTCAATAACAGTTATGGCACCAAGATGTAATCTAAGGTCGGCTTTTTGGAGGGGATTGTTGGGGTCGGAATAAAGGAAAAGATCGTAGATTTGCCTTCTTGGTTTTGCGGTTGCGGTATAACGAGTGAATATGCTGTTAAAACCGACTTTCTTTGGTTCAGGTTTGACCCAGGCTTCGATGGAAAAATCAGAATCGTTTTTGAGGGCTAAATCTTGGTTGATTTCGGTTTTTAGAACGCCGGACCCAGAAGCTACCTTAAGAGATTGTCCAGGGAGCAAGTTGGTAATAAAATCGCTTGGTTGCCCTCTAGGTAAGTAATCGTCTATTTTAGCGCCGGTTGGTTGCGGTTGCAAAACAAAAACTCCAAGCAAAGTTATGGCGGCGAAGATAATTGGCAACTTGATAAACTTCATAAGTATTAACAGTTATATTTAACCACAATTAAATCTTGAGAGCAATAAGACACTTTATGTTGATTTAATTGGAAATAAACCTTTTCCAAACCGCAAAGTGCCACTACACCACTATATAGTGGTGTAGTGGCTAAGGTTAAGTTATTGGCCAAACTTACCCGGCAACAGGTTAAACAAAATCAAGCTGACAAAAACTTCCGGAGAATAAAGCTGGCATAATATATTTATGAAGCAGTATCACATTTTTGTTTCAGGTCGGGTTCAAGGGGTGGGATACCGCAGTTTTTGCCAAAGGCAAGCGGAAAGGTTGGGTGTATCCGGTTGGGTGCGCAACCTACATGATGGCAGGGTGGAAGTTATGGCCGCCGGCCGGGAGAAAAATTTAAAAATCTTTATATCGGTTTTGAGAAAAGGCCCGTTTTTATCTAGAGTTGATAAAATTGCAATGGAAAAGATTTCTCCGGTTGATACGAATCTTTATGGCAAGTTTGTCCGCCGGCCGACGGTTTAATTTAAGCGGCGCCCTCGGAGGGACTCGAACCCCCAGCCTTCTGATCCGAAGTCAGACGCTCTATCCAATTGAGCTACGAGGGCTAAAGACTCTTTAATTATACTTTAAGAGGGTAAAAACAGGGCTTTATATATTTTGGGGTATTGTTTAGGAATGATAACAATTAGGAATTTATATAAATCTCAGGAGACAAATCCAAAATTCTTTAGTTCCAAACAAAATCTAAGTACTAAACACTAAATCATGGTTGGACTTGATACTTTGGTCAACTCAATAAACCCTTTTTTAACTTATCTTCCATCTTCTATTATCCATTCAACATTGTCTATTTTCCATTTGCGTCCCTGGCAGGATTTGAACCTGCGACCTAGCGCTTAGGAGGCGCTCGCTCTATCCGAACTGAGCTACAGGGACTTACATTATCATTATAAGTTTAACGTAAACATAAAGTTAAGTATAAAAGTTTCCGGTTTTTTATGTATAATATTTCTGTGAGATTAAAAATTCCACCCTTTGCCACTTTTCGTGACAAAGAAGTTTGGCAGACATATATTAAAGCCAAACTGACCCCGCTTGAAGCCAAGGTTTCCGATTATCTTAAGTATTGGTATATAGAAAGCCGAGACAACCAGCATGCTTATCCCAGCCAAGGCATGCTTTTGACCCCGTTTGATTTTTTACCAGTAATTCAGACCGGCATGATTCCGCCGGAGAAAATGATTAAAATCCTAAGAATAAGGCAGTACTTTTTGGAAATTTTTAATCACCCTGAAAGGCTTAAGTTTCTCAAATCTAAACAAAAATCAAAGTTTGTTCCACCACCCAATGTGAGAAGCCGGGTTTTGGAAAAGGCCATCAAGGAAGAGCAGGCTTTATCGGTGTCTGATTTGGGTGTGGTGGTGAGAGGGTCTCAAGGTCGCCGAGTTTCCCGTCGCTTACGCTTGCTCCATGGTCCGTTTGTTAAACTTGGCCGATTGGCCAGATCACCCTTGGTTGGTTCGGCCATGCCGGATATTTACGGCAGTGTTTATGCTATCTCAACCATGGCTCAATGCCATTGTTTGGTGGGTGTACCTCGTAATGGTCCTTTTCACAAAGTTCAGCGGCAAGTTGATTTGGTTAAGCAAGTATGGCTGGCCTTGAAATCAAGCGAGGTTTTGATTAATAGAAGCCAAAACGATAAGCGGTTTTTACTTAAGCAATGGCGGGCCAATGTTATGGGGGTTTTGGAAACCGAACCAGAAAAAGCCTTGGTTCGGGCCCAATCTTTATATGATGTTGGAGTAAGAACCTTTAGAGTCTATTCGCCCGAGCCGGGTATAGACGCTTTGGCAACGGTTAAAGCCTTAAGGCAGCGGTTGGGTGAGAAGATAGAGATTTTTGTCGGCCAGGTTGTCGACGTTATCCAGGCTCAACAACTGGAAGAAGCCGGCGCCGATGGCCTGTATCTTGGCATTGGCGGCGGCGGCCGATGCATCACCGGAGTCAGGAGCGGCTCGGTGATTGACTGGCCGATTTTATTATGGCAACTGCGGGGCAAGATCGGTATTCCGGTGATTATAGAAGGCGGGGCCAGTGATCATATCGCGGTTACCTTGGCTTTGGGAGCAACCGGCATCGGAGTTTCTCGAATCGTCGGCGGTGGCACCATCGAGTCGCCCGGCGGCATGCTTTATTGTATCGACGAACACGGCCGATACTTTAAGCCTTATGGCGGGGAAGCTTCGGCCAGAAGCAAATATTTGGATAACAAAATGATGCCTTTTGAGATACCTTCGTTTGTGGAGGGGGAAACCAAGATAGCGGAGATGGCCCACTTGGCTTATGGTGTACCGACGATACCGTTTAATTTATTCAGCTTAACCGAAGACGTAATTTTATCTTTGGTATTTCGCGGTGTGACCGAAATCAGCCAACTTCACCAAATTAACCCATCACCCCTGCGCCGCAAAACCTGGGCCGGCAGTTTGATACAAAATACCCATTAGCGATAACTTATCTCCTGGATAAATAGTGAAAATATGAGTTTAACAATTGCCTCAATTTCTTGTTTTGAAGCAACTTCATATATGTTTTCAACTCTTTTAAG
>JAJRVN010000037.1 GCA_024277325.1 Patescibacteria group bacterium
AAAGTTAATAAAGCCGGTAAGTGGTGTTTGAAAAGAATCAGCCAGATAATGACCTTGATAAGTTCGATGCTGGCGAAAGTTAAAAGCATGATGATGTAGTTGAAATAATAAAGGGCAATAAGGCTGCTAATTATTTGCAAATTGACGATAATGAGAGTAAATTTGACTAATAATTTATGTTCGCCTGAAGCTATGATTTTAAGGTTTATCGGAAAAGTGATAAGATTTAAAAATTCAGAAACAATCAGAATATAGGTTGCTGGCAAAATCGCCACAAAGCCGGGGCCAAGCCACAAGACTACTAGCTTATGACTCAAGACAGCCAAGCCGGCAAAGGAAGTTACCAAGATCAAGCTGGCGATAATGAGTATTTTTTTGAAAATCCGGTTTAAAGACTGGATATCATTTTGGCTGTAGTATTGACTGAAAACCGGAAAAACCGGAGATATTAAAGCCGTGTATATGCCGCGTATTGGGTTAATCATTTTTTTAGCCAGATCGACGATAGCGGTTAATTCCGGAGATGAAACTATTGATAAGATGATTCTATCGAATTGGTTCCGGCTTTGTCCGGCTATTTTTAAATAAAACATCGACTTGGAAAAATTCAAAACCTTATTAATAAAATTCTTATCTATTTTTTTGACTTGTTTTAAGCTGGGTTTAAAGTGCAGATAGACCGCCAAGCCGCTTGTTAAAAAAAAGACCAAGCCACTTATTATAAAAGACGTAGCCATACCGGTTAAGGCTTGGTTTTTAACCAAGACTATGGTTAAACTAAAGTAAGTTAAGGTTTTGATAATTAATAAAACATTGCCCAAAAGTATCTTTTGCAGTCCGTTTAAAATGGCTAAAAAGTTCATTCCCATCTGGACAAAAAACTGGCCGATTAGAATCAAGATAAAAACCAGCCAGTAATTTGGTTTGTAAAAAAGAAGATAAAAGCCAACAAATGCCAAAGATAAAACCACCGCCCCCATCAGCTCTATCAAAGTAATAAAGGTGACTAAAACTTGTTTTTTATTTAAGTCCACCCTAGTGTCGGAAATGTATTTGGTAATGGTAGGCCCCAGACCTAGATCGCTTAAAGTCAAGTAAGAGGTTAGGGCCAAAAAGGCGGCCCAATAGCCATAAGCAGATAAATCCACGTAAGAGAGAATGATTCTAATCAAGATAAAAGAGGTCAGGATATTAATAAACCAGAAAATGCCGCTGCTTAGCATGTTCGTCTTGAGTGATGTCTTGCTTAGCCAAGGCAAAAAAAGGTTTGATTTCATGATAATATTGTATCAGAGGAGGGGTCATGACAACGGTCAGCTTGGCAATTTTAACTGATTTTAAAAACTCATTGGAAAACTTGATTGAGTTTGGTCAGCTTTATTTCGATCAAATTTTGATTATTGCCCATGATTCCAAGGCGAATCGATTTGGCCAAAAATATTTAAAAACCAAGAAAGTCAAACTAATAAAACATGATGTTATATCTGATTTCAGTCAAATAAGAAACTTAGCCCAACAACAGGCAACAACTGATTATTTATTTTTTGTCGATGATGATGAAGAGGTGGTTGTCAAAGACCAAGTGAGTTTTCGGCGTTTTTTGGGAGAGCTAAAAAGAGAGGTTTATATGATTAAAAGATATGAAGAGTTTTTAGGCCAAGTTATAAAATATGGAGAGTCTATATTTCACGCTAGGCTTGTGAAAAAGAAAGTAATTTGGGAAGGAAAAGTTCATGAAAGGCCCGTTTCTCTGTCAGTGGCTAAAATTAACGGCGTCTTCTTAATCCATAGGCAAAAGTTAGAGGTGTTTGATTTTATTAATAAGCTAAATTATTATTCAAGTTTAAGAGCCTGGGATTTAAATTCTACCGGATCAACCGGTTCGATAATCAGGTTTTTCTTATATCCACCGGCTAAGTTTTGCCAAGATTATTTGTTCAGGCGAGGCTTTTTGGCCGGCTGGAGGGGTTTGTGGCAGGCTTTTTTGATGTCGTATTATTCCTTAATGGTCCAGGTTAAATTATATTTAATCAGAATAAAAAGATAAGATGAACTGGCGTCTTTCGATTTGGCAAATGCGGCTGTTGACCCTGTCATTGGTTTTTGGCGAAGTGGCCACTTGGACGATTATTGTGGACGGCGCCGCTTATCGGTTTCGCTTTCTGGATGTGGTTGTTGGCTTGTTTTTTGTTTGGTTTTTACCCAAGTTGAAAAAAATCATAAATCGGCCGGTCTTAAAAAGCTTAGTCGTACTGGCTTTGTTTTTATTTATGACTACCATTTTGGCCGGCTTTGGTTTGTTTAATGGCCAGTTTATCGGTTTGGCCTATTGGTTAAGGTGGCTTGTCTATATGTTGGCTGGTTTAGCCCTCTTTTATTTTCAACTTGATAAAGCCTGGCTTTTAAGCCTAAGCATAATTTATGCTTTTATTGGTTTGGCTCAATATCTTTTGGTTACCAAGATAGGCTATTACAACATGGGCGGATGGGACCCCCACGCCTATAGGCTATTTGGCAATTTGTTTGACCCGAATTTTTATGGCTTGATTTTATTTTTTCTCTTTTACGGCTTGGACAGCATTGATTACCCAAGCCAAGCCAAGCTAAAACAAGCAACTCAGTTAATTTTGTTAATTTTGATGATTTTAACTTTATCCAGAACCGTCTTCTTGATCTTGATCATGTACGGGGTTTTTAAATTGGGCCGATCTGGTTTTTTCAAAAAAGCCACCAAACCTAAAAAGATTCATTTCATTTATATTTTCACTGGCGTAATCATGTTAATTATTTTGAGTTGGATGAGTTTAAACTTAACCGGTGAAGGAGTTAAGCTTTGGCGGTCAAGCACAATAATTTCCCGATGGCTTGAGTTCAAACAAGCTATGTTTATTTGGCAACAGCATTGGTTGTTTGGTATAGGCTTTAATAATATTAAGCTGTACAAACTCAAGTTTCTTTTGTCAGACGGCTATTCTCACAGTTTAGCTTGGTTTTCATCATCTTTGTCGTCTATCTTAGTAACTGGAGGTTTAACCGGCTTTTTGTTTTGGGGTTGGTTCTTGCTTGCTTTAGCTAAAACCTACAACTTCAAAGGCAAATTTCTGCTTTTTATTTTTTTATTTCACTCACAATTTCACTCTAGTTTGTTTTATCCATTCACATTAATTAATTTTTTTATAGTTCAGAGTATAATAAATAGATTTGGCAGAAAGTTTAAGCCGTCTTAGCTCAGTTGGTAGAGCACTCCGCTCGTAACGGAGAGGTCGCGGGTTCGACTCCCGCAGACGGCTCTTAAATTTAGATTGCCATAAAGTTATGATTGCTATTGATGCT
>JAJRVN010000038.1 GCA_024277325.1 Patescibacteria group bacterium
CCTTGGTAAATTTGATTGGCACTGACATAACGATCGGCCAAAACAACATAGCCATTATTTAGCCAGTCTTTGATCTGGGCCGAGCTCTCAAACCTGTCAGCTGCGTAAAGCACCGAGGCAATATGGGGGTCGATCTTGCTCCAAGGGCCGTGCTTGCCGGCTAAACATTCACCGACTAGTTCGCCAAAAAAATTAGTGTTATATCTGGGAAAATCAATCTTAGCCACCTTAACGCCGGCTTCTTCCAACCTTTTGGCCAATAATTTCTGTTGTGTTGCTTTACCTGAACCATCCAAACCATCAATAACTATCAACTTACCGGTTTTACTTTTTCTTGGCATCTGATTTATGGCTGAGTTTTTTATAATAAGTTGAGAAAAAGGCGGTTTTGGCTTGGTTGACTTTTGAACTTAACTTTTTGGCCTGAACCTTAGCCGGTTCCTCCAAAGGCTCTTCCTGTTTTTCAATCTCGGTTTTTAATCTCTGCCACAACTCCTCTTTGTTTTCCCAAAATTGATTGAATAACTTTCTACCTTGGCTTGTGTGAAAAAAATAGACATAAGCCGACCCCAGTAAACTACCTAAAAATAAGCCGTTGATAAAATCTCTGGCAGAGCCGTTATTTTGATCGGCCATCTGACTTAGTGGAACCTTTTAATAGATTATCGATAATCTTAAGTAGCCGGCCCGAGTGGGTTAAAAACTTCCAGGCCACGCTGAAATCGACTATCGGCATAATCATTCTTTGACTGGCAATCGATAGCTTGGCCAAGACTTCATCAAACTGCCGGCGGGTTTGGCGAAGCTCTTTGAAAAAGAAAAAAACCTGCCAAGAAACAACCAAAACCACAACTGTAATCAGGCTCAACAAAACCAAAAGCAAAATCTCAACCAAATTATTCATACTAAGCTATAGAATAGCAAATCCACCCTCATTTATCAACACACTAGCCAGTCTTGTCAACCCCCGGGGTTGCCTCTCTAGGCAACCCCGGGGGTTGACAAAAGTTGGCGAACGAACTTGCGGTTTTAGGGGGCTAATGATAGAATACTTATCATGCCGATCACTAAATCAGCTATTAAAAAACTAAGAGTGGACAAAACCAGGGCTCAAGTCAATCTGCGTTTAAAAAAGCGCTATAGAAAAGCCGTCAATAAACATCTGGCCAAGAAGACATTAGAAACTTTAAAACTGGCTTATTCCTTAATTGACCGGGCCGTCAAAAAACATATTATCCATAAAAACAAAGCCGCCCGATTAAAAAGTCAGGTAGCCAAGGTTGTGGCGGTAGACAAACCAGCGAAAACCAAAACCAAAAAGGCTACGACCAAGAAAACAACCAAGAAGACCGCCTCAACCAAAACCACAAAACCGGCGGTGAAAAAAACAACCCAGGTGAAAAAAACAGCCTCAAAAACCAAGTCTAAATAATCCTCAAAAACAAGCCTCAAGGCGATTAGCTTTTGGTACTCTAGGGCTTGTTTCTTGATACAATCTAATTAGTATGAGACTTGCCAAACATATAGCCGGTTATATTACATTTATTTTACTGACGGCCGGATTGTTCCTTTTAGTCTATAACTTTGACAAAGTTAAGCTGATCTTTACCCATGCCGGCATCAACACCACCCCCGACATCTTTATTTACTTTAATCAGAAAGCCAAGTCGACTAATAAGTTTTGGAAGTCGCTGGCCCAAGGCGGTGAGGACAATAAGCCTATGTTGACGCCGGTCTTGGGCCAACTGCAGACTTACCGGCCAGAGTATATCCGGTTGGACCACATCTTTGACCATTATCAAACCGTTTCCTACAATTCTAAGACCAAACAAATCAAACTTCATTGGCTATTGCTTGATCAGGCTGTTGACGAGATTTTGTCTGTTGGGGCTACACCGGTTCTGGCTTTGTCATACTATCCATCTAGCTTAACCATCGATGGCCAAACTACATCCAGTTTAAAAAATCCGGCTGATTGGCAATATCTAGTTAATCAAACCATCAAACACTTCTCCGGCAAACGAGGTATAGACAATGTTATTTATGAAGTCTGGAACGAACCAAATTTATTTGGTAAATTCACCATCGGCGGCAAAAAGGATTATCGATTGCTTTATGACCAAACCATTAAAGCTTTGCCCGACGGCCCCCAAATCAAACCTTTTATGATCGGCGGCCCGTCGATTAGCTATGCCGATTATAAAGGTATCAGCCGTTTTCTGGCTTATGTTAAAAAAAACAATCTGCGGCTGGATTTTGTTTCTTTTCATATTTACCAGGACTCAAGCAAAAAAACAGCCTATGAGATAACTAAGGTTAAACGAATCATTGCCAAATACAAAATGAATCTGCCTGTTTATATTACCGAGTGGGGCATAAACGGTGACCTCGATCCCCGATATGATGATTTATACGGCTACAACCATGCTATCAAGGTCATCACCGGTTTGGACGACATAATGGGGCTAAAAGATAAACTTTTCGCCTTTGAAATCGTCGACGGCCGGCCGCCACCAAAGTATAAAAGCGGCTTGTGGGGCCGATGGGGTCTGTTTACTCATCCAAGCACCAGCTTAAGGCCAAAGCCGCGGTGGCGGGCTTTTGAAAAGTTAAATAATTTGCCTTGGAATCTAAGCTTTACCCCAAATACCGACTGGCCCATTAAAGCTTTGGTTAACTTTAATCAAAACAAAACCAAAACGGCAATTATCTTGACCAACCATAGCCAAAAGACAATCTATGCCAAACTTCATTTAAGGTTTATGCCCAACGGCCTCTGGCGGCTGGTTGATTTATACACATCACAAAAAATTGAAAAAGTAAAGGTTATCAACAATAACTCGCTTGACAAAAATATAACCTTGTTGGCCGGTTCAGCAGTAATTGTCAATTTGGAGCGATTAGATAATTTGGTCAGATCCTCAGGCCGGCTGGGCTATACCAACGACTATGCCCTTAACTTAATCGACGGCTGGGAATTATTACTGCCAAACCCAAACAAAACCGACTTTAAGCTTAATTTTTGGTTTAAATACAAAAACCTGCCCCAAAACCAAGAAAAACTGCTGGATATTAAAGTTGTCACCAACCAACGCCCAGCCGGCGTAAATCTAGCAGAGTTATCCTGGCAGTACCGTAACTTTAACTTAAGCTTGTCTCTTAAAAACGGCAACCGCCTAAGCCGGGCATCTATTCCTAAAGAGTACTTTAAAACCAACAAATGGTATTTAGCTCAAATAAGCTTATCAAAGGCCGGCTTGAACGATCTGATAGTTATCAAAATAGATGATTATCAATTAAAATTGCCGATCATCAAATTAAGCTCACCGGAATCGACTTGGAGTTTAAACTTTAACCAAAACCATAACTTGAACATTGATGATGTTGCCGTTGTCACCCGAGAGATTAACTGGCCGGCTTATGCCAATGACCCCAAGTCCATCATTTCAAGCGGTTTGGTTAATCTGACCAATTTTGATGTCAACCTTGCGGAAGACTAAGACTCGCCACTTCCAACCACTGCTTGCAAAAAATATGTGAGCGGGATAGGGGAATCGAACCCCCATTTTCTGCTTGGGAAGCAGATGTACTGCCATTGTACTAATCCCGCAAACATTATTATTTTACCTGAAAATAAAAATCAGGTTATACTAACGTATGTTTAAGAAAGTTTTGGTTTTTCTTACCTTTTTAGCTCTTCCCACTCAAGTGATAGCGGCCGAATCGGCGACTTTTAACTCTAAAATTACCATCAAGCCTGACGCCTCCCTTTTAATCAAAGAAACAATCACCTACCAAACTACCATTCCCCGCCACGGCATCTACCGGTATATCCCCACCAAGAATCAAAACGGGGTCAAACTTATTTCAATAACTGATGATAAAAACCGACCGTACAAATTCAGTCGGATTTGGCAAAACGACAATCTCGCTTTTAAAATCGGCGATGCCGATGTTACTTTCACCGGCCAAAAAACCTATGTCATCACCTACCAAGTTAAATATCC
>JAJRVN010000039.1 GCA_024277325.1 Patescibacteria group bacterium
AATAAAATTACAGCAAGCTTGGATAACTTAAATGAAGCATCTACTAATCAACAATATCTAACTGGCTCTTTGAGACAAAAAATGAACTAACAAGAGTCAAAAAAGGTGTCAAAAATACTTAATTGCAAACTAACTCTACCAAGGTGGGGCAAGCATGCATCAAAACCTGTACCAATCCTGACATAAGCTGTCAGAATAAGCGTCAAGCAATTCTTATCCAGATACCTTATTATCTAAACCATGAAAATACTAACCCAACCAGTCAGCGTTAAAAATCAGAAACTTCGAACAGAGGACTGTGCCTGCTCGACTAATCGAGGCAAAGTAAAGGTTGTCAAACTTAACTGATTTAACGATTAAATTACCATCTATCTCAGCTTTGATTTTGGTTATCTAGTTTAAGCCACAAAGCTCATCTGCCTTGTAAGTAGAACGCTTTCTCACTTCGTTTATCGTTTGATAATATAGCCAAGGAGCATAGCAAACAAATACGTATCAAGTCGGGCAGAAGTAACTTATCATTGTCTTGTTAGAACTTATAACTTTTTCATTAAGAAGAGATTCCAACTCCTGATTTTTAATCTGAACTTTTCCATGTTTTGTTCTAACCTACCATCTGTTTCTCTTAACATCCTCTCCACTATTCGTTTTAGGTCATCAGAATCGCTGATATCTACCAGCCGGCCATTGACTAATCCCAAATGGAACATATGCTCCATAGTGGGAATGCCACGTTCTGTAAAGTCTAAAGCTGTTATAACCCCGACACTCCACCCTTGCTGGATATAATTGACAGCATCTTTCAATCCACCAGCGGCATATGCGATATTTATATCTGCTAAAGTTTGTTCTATTTGTCTTATTAATATTTTAATAGCCATGATGTCCATCCTTATGACCGCCGGTAAAAGTTTTGGCGCTATTGTGTTAAACTTTTGAGCCTCCATAATTTGTTTAAACATGCCAGGTTCAAGATCAGGACGTTCTACTTTTTTGTCAATCAATTCCTGGCGGCGGCTTACTTGTTGTCTCCTTAAGTTGATTAGTCCTTCTGGTAATGTGGTTTCCTGATTATACACTTCAGATAACATCGATTTTATTGTTAACAGCACGCAATCAACAAAGGGTTGCTCTTGTTCTGATGCTTCTTGAGTGTTTTCCATTGGCTGTTAATCCTTGTTATAGCCTACTGCTTATTATATATATTAAACCATAATCACACACTTTGGCTCTGGGGGTGGGGCTCGAACCCACAACCACTCGGTTAACAACCGAGCGCTCCACCTTTGAGCTACCCCCAATTATCCTTTAAGTTATAACGCCTTTGATTGTACCAAACTTTAAACATATCATTCATGACGATCCCGGATCGTTGGTAGAGACTCTTTGTAAAATAATAGGTTTAAACAAGATACTAAGTGTTATAGAATAGTAATGTGTTTACAAGCCGCGGTGGCGGAATCGGCAGACGCGCAGGATTTAGGATCCTGTGAGGCAACTCGTGCGGGTTCAACTCCCGCCCGCGGCACTAAATGTATTAACGAAAGAGGACAACCATACATTGGTCTACATGCGATTTAAACCATAAAGCCCAAAAACACCAACTGCAAAAGCAAGTCAATCCGTATAATTTAGGGTTATAAAAAGGCCGATGATCGCACCTATGCCACTGAAAAGGACTGACGAGAAGGAAAAAAGACTAGCTTCCCATACAAGTGGAATATAGGCTCCCAATATCGAACCGATAAAGACAAAAAGGTAAATAATGACTTTCGAGGACATATTTTTATTTTATACCCCCTAATTTTTATAACGCCAACCATTACATATAATAAAGACATGAAGTTAGATAACTTATCCGAACCAAACTGTGTTTTGTGCCAATTAGTAGCCGGCAAATTGCCAAGTCACAAGGTCTTGGAAACAGATGATTTTTTGGTTATCCACGACAAATACCCCAGAGCTAAGATTCATGTTTTGGTCATTGATAAAAAACATCGGGTTAAGAAAGATACGGTTTTTGGCAAATATCAAAAAGAAGGCTATTGGGATAAGGTTTTTAAAGTAGCGTCTCAAGTTATCAAGAAATTAGGCCTTGATAAAACCGGTTATCGAATAGAAGTTTTAGGCGCCGGCCTTAACCATTTTGAACACGAACATGTCCATATTATGAGCGGATTCTAGCCTTGGTCACTTTTGTCGCCGCCAAACTAAGTATAAAAATGATTCGAGCAAAGCTTGCTTGGTAGCATCACCGGTTATCTTGGGTATTAGTTTGAAACCTTGGTTAAAATGCTTTTGCATCAAATCTTGGGCATAATCATAGGCACCGGAACCAATAAACACTTGCTTAGCTTCATCTATCATGGCTGGCGTTATTTTTAAACGGCCGATCAGGTCCAATAATCGCCGCTTATAGACCGATTCGGCTCTGTTTAAAACATACCAAACCAAAATCGTGTTTTTGGCTTGGATTAAATCAGAACCTATGGGTTTGCCTATCTTTTTTTGGTCGCCAAAAATGCCAAGTATGTCATCTTGGATCTGAAAGATCCAACCAAAGTTTAAGCCATAGTCAAATAAGGCCTTCTGCTTTTTGCCATCGGCTTGACCTGATAAGATATAGCCTATCTCAAGCGGCAGGCAACCGGTGTACTCGGCGGTCTTATAACGGAAAATCTTTAGGACTTCGTCCCCATTAGCCTGCCATTTGGAGATATTGCTGACATCCAAAATCTGGCCGTAAGTTAAGCGGATAATATAATCGGCATAAACACGAGATGCCTGTAAAATTAAGTCACTATCAAAGTTGGCTGACAATAACTTCTGCCAAGACAGATAAAAACCGGTGTCACCGATACTGATGGCATTGGCAATACCAAACAATTCCGGTTTGGGATGGTGATGGTCCCAACCATAACCGGCCAA
>JAJRVN010000040.1 GCA_024277325.1 Patescibacteria group bacterium
ATAATTCTTTGGGCAATACGGCTTCTGGCCGGGGACCAAAAAGCAGGTCGGGGCGTCGATCAAGACCGTCGAGGCGGTCCAGCCGTTCTCCAAGGCCAGAGCATAAGTTAACGGCTTGATGCTTGACCCCGGCTGGCGCAGAGCCAGACTGACATTGACCTGGCCGTCATTTTTAACGTCAAAAAAGTCATACGAGCCGACCATGGCCAAAACCTCACCGGTTTTAGGCCGGGTCACCAAGGCAGCGCCGTTGCTGATCCGATACTTTCTGACCTTATCGATCTCCTGACGAACAACCTTTTCGGCTTCCTGCTGGATCGTATAATCAAGCGAGGTAAAGACCTTTAAGCCTCCCTTATTAACTAAATCTTCACCGTATTTATCAACCAGCCAGTCTTTAACCCACATAACAAAGTGGGGCGCCTTAATATCTTCCCTTATCGGCGCCAGCTCCAGAGTTTGGTCAATCGCGGCTTTGGCTTCGTCTTTTGAAATATAACCATACTCGGCCATCTTTTCTAAAACCAGCTTTTGTCTTTGTTTGGCCAAGGCCGGATTGGCACCAAAGGGACTGTATTTGGTCGGCGCTTTGGGCAAACCGGCCAGCAAGGCGGCTTCAGCTAGATCCAAGTCTTTGGCATGTTTATTGAAATACTTCATCGAAGCCGCCTCAATCCCGTAAGCCGTACCGCCGAAGCCGACAGTGTTAAGATACATCTCTAATATCTCATCCTTAGTGTAGATTAGTTCTATGCCCAAAGCCAAAAAGACCTCCTTTATTTTCCTTTTTATAGTTCTTTCCGGAGTTAAAAGCGTGTTTTTGACCAGCTGTTGGGTAATCGTCGAGCCACCTTCCAAACGCTTTTTGGTAACGATCCGAAACAAAGCTCGGCTGATACCTTTTAAATCAATGCCCAGATGGTGATAAAAGTTGCGGTCCTCGATGGCGATAAAGGCTTGGGGAACATATTTGGGCAGCTCACTGAGTTTGACCGGAATTCTATCTTCTTTAGCATAGATTTTGTACAACAAAACCCCGTTTCTATCGTAAATTAAGGTTGAGTAAGGCGGCGGCTGGTATTGAAGCTGGGCCTGGGAAGGCAAGCTGGTAATCGCCCAGATAAAAAAGATTAAAAAGGCAAAAACCGACAGCCAAACTATCTTGTTTAACAGCGACAACAGTTTCCGGCCGCGGTATGAGGCCTGCATCAACTTGCCTAAGCGGCGGCGCAAATTAATAACCAACTTGGCCTTTGGCAAGCGAGCCTTTAGCCGGTTGAACAAGCTTTTCTTAAGCTTTTTTCTCGGCCGGCGTTTTGGCTTCTGTCTAGGTTTGGCCTTTGGCTTAGTCTTTTTTGATTTCATCGATTAAAACCTGAATTAACTTATCGGTTAAGTCTGAGGTATTATAGAACGGACCACAAGATTGATAAAGCTTGTCGCCGGCCAAACCGTTAAGGTAAGCTCCTGCCCAGGCGGCGGTAAAGCTTGGGTTATAAACCCATAAGCCGGCAACCAAACCGGCCAGAACATCGCCACTGCCGCCTTTAGTCATACCTTGGTTGCCGGTGGTGTTTAGCTTCACTCGACCATCAGCACCGGCGATAATATCGACCCGGCCGGTTAAAAGTATGGTTAGCTTGTGGCGACTGGCCATTTGGCTGACTATTTCTTTGTCCTTATCAACCCGACCGGTTAATCTCTGTTTAAATAAAGCCTCAAATTCCCGTCTGTGGGGAGTGACAATCACCTGTTTAAGCCGGGCCAACCACTCAATCGGCATCACCTGCAAACCACCGGCATCGATCAACCATCTCTTTTGGCTGTAAGTTTGGCTTAAGTAATCAAGCACTTGATAAGTATTGCTCCAGTCTATTGGTTTGCCCGGTATATATTTCAGTTGTTTGACGTCTCGGCGCATGCCTGGCCCATAAACGATTATATCCGCCTCGCCGGCGTAATCATCGATGTTTTCTCTTGGTACATAGATAAAATCCCACAAACGGCTTTTAAGCTGGTCTATGACCGACTTAACTTCAGGCACAGAAGCAAAAAAGACCATGTCGGCCAGGCGGCTTAAAACTTTTAAAGCCCATAAGGGGGCGCCATGGAATAAATCAGAGCCGCCAACCACCAAAACCTTGCCATTGTCGCCTTTATGCGATGCCGGCACCGGCAGTTTAAGATCAAGACCCTCCACCATCATGGTTAATTATATATAAATGTATAAGGAGAAATTCTAAATACTAAACCTCCCTCCCCCTTTGAGTCCTGGCAGCTTGTTGAACTTGATTCATTCCAGCCGTCTTGCTGAACTTGATTCAGCATCCCTTTAATTTCGATAAACACTTAAAGAGATCCTGACTTTCGTCAGGATGACGGGGTAGTATCGTCATTCCGGACCCCGATCCGGAATCTCATTGGGTTGTGTTCATTTGAAAATGAAATTGGGTAGAATTTATGGTTAATTTGTATGTTGTATAATGATGATAAATTACAAACAGCATAATTAAGGAGTAATATGAGAGAAAAACCAAGTCTTCCTGAAGAAATAATGAAGATTGCGAATGAGTTGAGAGAAAGTGGGGGAATCCGTGAGCAAACGTTTGAAAGTATTCAAGAAGCCATGAAACCACAGTTAACCAGGTTAAAACAAGAGTCGGAATCAAAAAAAGGTTCCGATACCAATAAATAGCAAGCGAAACATAAAGTCTCGGCCCGTAATTCAAGTATTGTTTTGTGTTAGGTTGTGTGAGTACCTCTTCACACTGCTCCCAAGATTCAAAAAAATTAGACTATAGGTAGGTATGGTATATAGATAACCGTAAACAAAACTTGTGGTTAAAATCATAAAAATGAATTCCTTAGATAATTTACTATAGGGTACACAATTGTGATATAATCAAGTTATGCCTATAGTTGATAGACTGCCTGAAACGCAGTGGCATGAGTCCGGCACTCGGCAGGAGTGGCCCTCCTCCGTTGTTAGGACTGTTGTAGTAATTGACAGCGTTATCAACGTATGGAGAGGACAAGGAATTCTTCCTCAAGAAACCGATAACCAACCACCGGTTTATAATCTAAACAATAAAAGTGATAGATCTCAAGCCGTTTGGGCAGCCGCCGCCATGGCTATGCCTATAGTGCTGGAATCATGGGACGAACCGAATCCGTCAGCGATTAGAATAAATGTATTGCCCTCACACCCACCAACCAGTGGATTATGGCAAGAAGGCTTTGTAACCTACATTAGTCCCAAAGAAATTAAAGAAGCCATTCAACCCAGGTTGTTATCACAAATAGAGGATACCTATGCTAGCCTGCAAAGGGCCTTAGAAGCTAATAGTCCAAGAAAAATCAGTTATGCCGAAGAAAAACTTAACCGCTTGCTTGGCCGGGTCAATTGGCCAAATATATTGAAATTACCCATACTTCCAAACTACTTAGCTCCTACAGGGACTATGCCTAGTAAGCCATTCGCACCCCTACCAAGCCGAAGCGACATGCAACAAGGTTTACTACCAACATCAGATCAAGAAACTCAACCTAAACATGCATCTCCTCTTGTCAAAATAATTTCGGGTGGTTTGGCTGTCGGTGTTGGTGTAGCCTCTGTTAGTGGTTGTGGGGGGCAAACCGAAGCGGCACCGGCCCATCCTGAGGCTACCCCGGCCAGGCCGGGCCAGATTACCCAAACTCCTACTCCGGAAATAACGGTTACGGTCAATACGGTTCCGACAGCAGAGCCTGCCGGCGGCGGGCCGGAGACGCCGGAGCCAACTAAAACAACCATTCCTTCACCCACTGAGATACCGACTGCAACTCCTGACTTCAAAACTGATCCACAGGGTATTCCGACTATGATAAGCCTCGATCAAGTCGGGCGCGACCAGCAAGATAACATTAATCCCAACCTTTTACAACCAGAAACTATAACTCGAGCCAAACAATTGATGGCTGACATTATCAACAGCTCATTGGTTTCAGAGGTTAATATGAGAATTGTTGTTGATCCGGAATCTGGACTTGTCGTCGGCGCGGTTGTTGTTAATGGTGATGAAAATCTGCCAACCGGCACTTGGTTCACAGAAAACAAAGATGGTTCTTTAATCCAGATTAGTCCGGATGGAGCTGGAGTTGATATCAACCAGGCGTCAGGCTTTGGCGGAAACGACGGTGAAAATATGTTAAAGCCGGCAGAAGTGGCTGAAAGAGTCAAACAGCTTGGCTTGGCAGTCGATGTCGCTTCTGTTTCACCAACCATAATTGACGGCCAGGTTGTCTATTTTGCTGTTGACTCGGAAGGCAGAATCGTCGGCTGGGTCAATCCGGAAACTCTACATTGGGAAGCTATTAATAGTGGGGTAGCTAGGGTCGGTAAACAAGATGGCGGAGTCTGGGTCTGGGACAGCGCTGAAAGATCTCTTAATATAGTGGCGGATAAAGAAACCCTCGCCCAAGCCGAGATCGATCCTGAGACCCTAACCGATTTAATCACCAATCTGGCCAAACCGGGAGATTATATCACTGTCAACCAAGCCAATACCCAAGCCGGAGAGGTGTTTAATTTGGTTATCGGCAACAAAACAATCAGCTTAACCACCAAAGAAAAGCGCAATGCTTTTGGTCGTAAGGAGACAGTTGGCCTTTTGGCCATCTCCACGGTCGAAGGCAACAAAACCATAACCATGGCCAATAACATCGGCGGCAAACCGGCTGATGTGATTGGGTTTGCCAATGGTCTAAGCCAGGATGGCGCTTTAAACAAGCTCATAAGCCACATAGCCGAGCTCTTTCCTGAGAACGCTGAGATAACCGTCTCGGCCAAGTATTACCAAAACCGCGATTTGTCCGCCAAATCTCCGGAAGAGAAAGCATATCAAGGTTTATGGAAAATAACCGCCTTTGCCGATAGTGAACAAGGCAACCGAACTATTTTGGTAATTGATAATCCAGGAAAAACAAGTAATGGTAAAATTATTCTTCTACCCCAACCCTATCAACTATGGGGAGCCAATGAAATCTATCTAAGACCTAAATTAAAGGTGGATGCAAGCAGTGGTAATATTTATTACCAAGCCAACCCCAAATTAGACCCCAATCATCTTTATACTTTGGCGGTTGTCTCTATCGAAGACCTACTAGCCGCCAATAACCCTGATCTGGCTGAACTACTGACACCACCGGCCGCCTGGTTGCAGGCTGATATTATGGAACAATTACCAAAAGAGTGGCAAACAGAAATAAAAGAGGAGGTTATAAATCTAAAAAACACTGTTCTCGTCCCCCGAAAAGATAACCAAGGCCACATAAGCTTGCATGTAGCAAATCGAGAAGGTTCTTCTTTATCTGCATACACTATCAACCCCAACCCCCTCTACATCCTCAACCCCGACATCGGCGAGGTCGAGCTGGCGCCGGAGTGGGGGAAGGGGATAATCTATACCGGTTGGGAAGGGTACGAGAAAGACCTTAATAAATTTATATCTGAGTTTAAACCAATAGTTGAGTCAAGCCCTCTGTTTAAGGACATCATCGCCGACCCACA
>JAJRVN010000041.1 GCA_024277325.1 Patescibacteria group bacterium
GACAATCAGAAAGTTAAGTCTTTAGACCAAGTTAACCACCAACACCTGACGGATTTTATCCAGTCTTTGTTTAAGCGCGGTTTTACAGCCAAAACGGTGTCTCGAAAGATAAATGCCATGAGAACTTTTTTTAAGTTTTTAATCCAAAAAAAGCAATACTTAGATAAGGACCCGTCAGTGAGGATTAACCACCCAAAAATTCCGGCCAAAAGCCCGCGGTTCTTAAATAAATTAGAATACAGGGCATTAAGAGATGTGGTTAGAGATAACCCCCGGATTTTTGCCATAGTTGAATTGATGTTACAAACAGGCATTCGCATCGGCGAAGTTAGCCGGCTTAGGTTGTCAGACATTAAAACTAACAAGATTATTGTCCGCCGGTTTGAAAGCAATGATAGTCGGCAAATTCCGCTAAACAAAAACGCCCAAAAAGCCATCAAAGCCTATTTAAAGGTCAGGCCAAAATCAAAAGACGACCACCTGTTTTTAACCAGAACCGGCTCGCCTTTATCAGTCAGAAACCTGCGGGCCAGCATTGACAGGGCTTTTAAGAAGGCCGGCATCCATGATGCTCGAGTTTCCGACATCCGCCACACCTTTATCGCCCAACAGTTGCTAAGGGGCACCCCGATTGTGGTTATAAGCAAGATAGTGGGCCATAAAAGAAGCGAAACCACCAGCCGCTATCTTGATTTTTTGAAAAACTACGATTCAAAGCAGTACATAGTTCACGAGCTTTAACTACTTTTGCTTTTGGTATATTTTACGGATTAACTTTGGCAAGTACTTCATTGACCGGTTTAAATTATTGGTTAAATAACTGGAAATGAAACGAGTTTGATTTAATTTGGCTTTGAGCCGTTGGCTTGATAAGAACCAAGAAGGACTTCTAAAAAAGGTTCTTTTTCCTTTACCGCGAACAAAAACAGGCATAACACCTCCATTTAATTTGATAAGAGCCAAGCCCATTTTGCCTTAATCTTAAACAAGAGATTAAACCGTTGTCCAGTTTAGCCATCTAATTTGAGTATAACACCACCTTTATAGATAAAAAGTAGAAAGAAATAGTTGTGTCAGCTTTCAGCTGGCGTATTCAGTGGACAATGGAAGGGCGAAGTTAAAAGCTAAAAGTTTAAAGTGAAAAGTTGTCGCCTCTAACGGAAGAGTTCTAGGTTGCTCAAGCTGGCAGAAAGAAAAATTAACCTAAATTCTAATTGACCTAAACAATAACGACCCAACAACCAACATCTTAAAAACTAAAAAGAGTTTAGGGTTTATGATTTCGAATTTAGGATTTATTTACCCCATTTAGATAGCTTTGTATCTAACGGGGTTTTTAAGCTTATGATTTCAAGGTATTGGCCCCACCTGTTCCTGAACGTCAACAGTTATCCGGTCCGGGATCGGTTTAATCGGTTTATTGTTGATGCTCCGAGAATTTATCCAAGCTTTTGTCAACCCCCGGGGTTGCCCCTCTAGGCCACCCCGGGGGTTGACACTGTTTTGGTGAAAGGGTTGCCTGATCTTGACAATTAGCACTCTTAGTGTTAGACTGATAATAATGAAAAGTTATCAAGTTAAACAAAGGAGGTGTTTATGACCGACAAATTTAACCCATGGGCCTTAGTGCCACGAAGTTTTAAGCCTTTATTTTTTGATGACGATGACTTTCTTTCCGTTGCCAATCTTAACCGAGCTGACGGCCTCAACGTTTATGAAACCGATGATGATGTTGTGGTTGAGGCCCAAGTGCCGGGTGTACCGGCCGACAAGGTATCGGTGTCGATAGAGAGTGGCAGCTTGACAATTAAGGCGCAGTCAAAAGAAGAGAGAAAAGAAGAGGATAAGAAGCGCCGATATTATATGAAAGGCAACTTCCAAAGCCGGTTTTTTTATCAAGTTCAGTTGCCGGCCAAGGTTGACGGTGAGAAGGCCGAGGCTGAAGTTAAAAACGGGGTTTTAACCGTCAAATTGCCAAAAAAGCAAGAGGCTAAAGCTAAAGAAATTAAGGTCAAGGTCAAATAATTTTATTTATCCGTTCCCGGGGCTTATTGCCCTGGGAACGATTCTTTTTTTTAAATGCCCGAGCTACCCGAAGTTGAAACAATCACCAACCAACTGAACCAAGTCTTAAGCGGTTTGAGAATAGATGGGATTAAGATTTTATCTGATAAAAAAATCAAACTCACCCCAAAGCAGATTATCGGTCTGAAAATAAAGAAACTGTATCGCCGAGCTAAGATTATCATCGCGGAGTTTAATAATTCTGATTTAAATTTACTTATCCACCTTAAGATGACCGGCCAGCTTGTTTATCTTCACCGTCAAAGCCGTTTAGCCGGCGGTCATCCGACCAGAGATTGGCTGGCCAAGCTGCCGGTTAAAGCGACCAAGGCTATCTTTTCTTTTGATAACAAAGCCAAGCTTTATTTTAACGACCAGCGCGGTTTTGGTTGGGTGAAGCAGGTTAAACAGAGTGAGCTTGATTTTCATTTATCTAATTTTCAAGGAGTCGAGCCGTTGTCAAGTGGCTTTACTTGGAAGGAACTTGAGTCAATCTGCCAAAGGTCAAGCCGGCCGATAAAGCTTTTGCTTCATGACCAGTCAAAGATCGTTGGACTTGGCAATATTTACATCAACGACGCCCTATGGCAGGCCAAGATTTATCCGCTGACACCGGCTAATCAACTTAACCAATTTCAAATTAAGCGCTTGCGATTGGCTATTCGCCAAGTTTTAAAACAAGGCTTATCTGCTGGAGGGGCCAGCGACAATACTTACATAAACGCCTTTGGCATCGGCGGCAACTACCAAAACAACTTCAAGGTTTATAAACGCCAAGGGCAGGAGTGCTTGAGGAATGACGGTGGGATTATAGAGAGGCTTAAAGTTGGTGGCCGAAGCTTGTTTTATTGTCCCAAATGCCAAAAACAGAGATTTCTCAAGAAGAAAGCCAAAAACTAAGTTGAATTTGTGAGTTAAGCAAAAACCAACAGATGATAAAATATGAATGAGTTTAGCGCCTGTAGCTCAACTGGATAGAGCATCAGATTGCGGATCTGAAGGTTGCAGGTTCAAGTCCTGCCAGGCGCGCTTGATTTAGCTTTAACCAAACAGGTTCAGCTGTTGCTTGGCTTTGTCGGCGGTTGACAGCCTGGTTTTAGCCTCAGCGGTTAACCTGATCATATTAATTAAGCTTTTGAAGTTGTAATTTTCCAAAAAATGGATGAAGTCTTGGTTAAACCGCTTGAACTGATGGCGGTTAAGGTCGGAAATAGCTAACGGCACATCGGTTTTGATAGTGGCCAACTGTTTGGAGAAAAAAGCTTGTTCCTTATCTTTTTTCAACAGGTTAACGACACGTTTGGAAGTAATTTGGCTGATGGCATCTGGCTGTTGGTCAACTAATTGATAAAGGGCCTTGATGTCGCCAAACCGGCTAACCAAGATCTGGGCCGTTTTTTTACCGATACCTTTAACCCCCGGTATGTTGTCAGAAGCGTCTCCGGCCAAAGCTTTGTAGTCAGGCAATAATCGAGGCAAAAACTCCCAGTTGGTGACAAAAACCTGTTGATTAACAATTTTGGTTCGCTTAGTTGAACCGCGGGTGTATTGGAGAACGATTTTATCATCATCTATTAATTGAGCCAGATCCCAATCTCCGCTTAAAATGATGAATTGATCGGCTAGGCCGTTGTTTTTTAGATTGGCTTTGACCAGAGATCCGATCATATCGTCGGCTTCAAACCCGTCTTGTTTGAGAATGACGGCCCCGGCGGCTTCAAACAGCTGTTCAATTAAAGGAATCTGAACCAGCATAGCCTCATCAGTTGGCGGCCGTTTGGCTTTGTAGTCAGCGTATTGCTTATGCCTGAAAGTTGGAGCCTTGGTGTCGAAGGCGACTAAAACAAATTCGGGTTCCAACTGGTTAACCACTGAAAGAAAGATCCTGCCAACCCCATAAATCGCCCCGATCGGCCGGCCGGATTGGTCTTTAAACGGCGGATAAGCGTGATAAGCCCGGTGGATCAAGCTTAAAGCATCGATGACCAAAGCTTTATTTTGCTTGTTCATGCTGTTTGATAATCTGGTCAAACTCGGGGCCGTTTATGGTTTCCTTTTCTATTAAAAGTGTGGCTAGTTGGTCCAAAAGCTTCTTTTTTGACCTGATAATTTTCTTAGCTTTTTGATACTCCGATTTAATTATTTGAGATATTTGGCGGTCAACTCGGGCCAGTGTTTCATCGGAAACTTTAGTTTTATCCATTAAAGTTTTACCCAAACCAATAGACTGGTATTGGTCCGATAATTTAATCGGTCCGAGACTTGACATGCCAAAATCAACCACCATTTGCCTAGCTATTTGAGTAGCTCTGTCAATATCGGCGGCAGCTCCTTGAGTCATTTCGTTATAGACGACCTCTTCAGCGGCTCGACCCCCAAGCAAGGTTCTGATCTGGGCCAAGAGTTCGTTTTTAGTGTAGGAGTATTTATCGGTATCAGGGGCTATTTCGGTAAAGCCCAAAGCCGGCCCGCGGGAAACGATCGAAACTCGTCGCACCGGGTGGGCCTTTGGAGTAAATTGAGCCACCAAAGCGTGGCCGCCTTCATGATACGCCGTCATTAACCTATCTTCACGACTTTGGCTTATCTTTCTTTCTGGTCCCATTTTAACCTTGAGCATGCCCTCTTCCAAATCGGTCACATCGATGACTTTTTTGTCCTTTTGGGCAGCTATGATAGCGGCTTCGTTAAGCATGTTTTCCAAATCAGCTCCTGAGAAGCCGACGGTCCTTTGGGCGATAAGCCTCCAGTTGATCTTTGGATCAAAAGGTTTGCCTTTTTTATGGATTTCCAGGATAGCTTCACGATCGGAAATATCAGGCATATCAAGATGGACTCGTCGGTCAAAACGCCCCGGCCTTAAAAGGGCCGGATCCAAGATGTCGGCCCGGTTGGTGGCGGCGATGACAACAACATTGTCGTTGGGAGTAAAGCCATCCAGCTCAACCAAAATCTGATTTAACGTTTGTTCTCTTTCATCGTGGCCGGCGGTCATGCCCAAGCCTCTTTGCCGGCCGATAGCATCAACCTCATCGATAAAGATAATCGACGGCGCTTTCTTTTTGGCGGTATTAAACAGATCTCTGACTCTGGCAGCGCCGACACCGACCAGCATTTCCATAAACTCACTGCCGGCCATGGAAAAGAAAGGAACTCCGGCTTCGCCGGCAACGGCCTTGGCCAAAAGAGTTTTGCCGACTCCAGGGGCGCCGATTAAAAGGACCCCCTTTGGCGTTCTGGCACCCATCTTTTGATATTTTTGCGGTCTTTTGAGAAAATCGACAACTTCCTCAAGTTCTTTTTTAGCTTCATTCACGCCGGCCACGTCTTTGAAAGTAACGTCTTGTTTACCCTTGTAAAACAGTTTGGCTTTTGATTTACCAAAAGAGAAAACCGATTGTTGGGCTCCCTTAGCCTGCTTCATCATCCAGAACAAGAGCAGGAACAAAGCTAGAGTCGGCAATATAAAGGTTAAAAGGGCTTCTTGGATAAACTGAGAGGTTGATAAGTTCTTAATCTTAAAATTGATAGAATCCGGCGAGACATCGATGGATTTTAATAGGTCGATGATGGTATCACCTGATTCTTTGTAGGTTTGGAATTTTTGATTGTCTTTGGTTTCTAGAATTAGCGTGTCATTAACCACTTCTATAGAGGTTACTTGACCTTGTTTAATCTTATCCAAAGCTTGATTAAGGTTTATAGTCTTGCCTTGGTTGCTTTTTTGCGAGCTGGTCAAGGACAATATGAACAAAACTAAGATAATAAGCCAAGCAATGGTCTTGGTTGGGTTGACCTTTATTCTTTTTATTTTCAGAACCGGTGTCGGTTTTTTTATATTAGTCATCTGATTGGGCTACCGTTTTCAACTTTAGCGCTTGGCTTGATCAAGACAACCCGGCCTCGGCCATCATCAGCCGCCAAGATCATGGCTTGTGATTCATAACCCATGATCGGTCTTGGTTTTAAGTTAGTTACGAAGACAAATTGTTGGTTTAAAAGCTCATCCGGAGCATAAAACCCAGCCAAGCCAGCGATTACTTGCCTTGGCAGATCTTCGCCTAAATCAACCTCCAAGCGGTATAGTTTTTGGCTGTTGGTTATTTTCTCAACTTTTATAACAGTACCAACTTTGATGGCCACTTTGGCAAAGTCGGTAAACTCCATGTTTTGATTTGTCATGTAAATAGTATAACTCACAAGATAAAACTTTATTTGGCCGGCGCCGATCTTGGCAGGACCTGTTTTTTGTCATTGATTTTTGAAATAAACGATCGATTAAACAGGTTGACAATGCCTAGAGCCCCCAAGGGCTTAATCTGGTTTATAATAAAATGCATAGATTGGTTGAAAGCCGGGCCAACCAGCTTCAAGCTTTA
>JAJRVN010000042.1 GCA_024277325.1 Patescibacteria group bacterium
AAGGCCTTTTTAACCAAATTAGATGAATACCTTTATTGGTACAATACTACAAGACCACATGCAGCATTAAACTATATGGCGCCCTTACAATTTGTTGGATTATTAAATTCGAAAAGTCCGAAAAGTGGGTGACCTATACATTTGCCGCCTTATTTTGGTTTTTGTTGTATAATAATCAACGTATGCCATTAACTAAAACAACCAAACAACAGATAATCACTGATTTTCAGTTGGGCAAAAACGACACCGGTTCGGTTGAGGTTCAGACCGCTTTGTTATCGGCTAGGATCAAACAGCTTAGCCAACACTTAAAAGAGCATTTAAAAGACAACCATAGCCGGCGCGGGCTTTTGCACCTGGTCAATAAAAGAAGAAGGCTTTTGCGCTACTTGATGTCGATGGACCAGGCCAGGTATAAAAAGCTAATTAAGAAATTGGGCCTGAAGAAGTAAAGATTATTAAATTATAAGGAGTTAGACAACGATCGAGCTGGTTCGATTGATAAGTGATATATAAACTTGAACCTTAAGTTTTGAGATTATATCTGACTTCTCAATTGGCTAGCCGTCGCCTAAACATTTATGACAAGTATAAGTCAAAAACCATTAGATAATTTATCTAAGGACACAGTTAAACAAATTAAGTTGGACGGCACTCTGCTGGAGTTTGAGTTTTTCAAATATGCCCCCAGAGCCGACATGGCCGTCTTGGCCAAGATGGGTAAAACCTCGGTTTTGATCACTATCGTTAGCAGTAAAAGAGAGTCTGATCTTGATTATTTCCCCCTCCAAGTTGAGTACATAGAAAGGCTCTATGCTGGTGGCAAAATAAAAGGTTCGCGCTTTATCAAAAGAGAAGGCCGTCCGTCAGATGATGCTGTCTTGATTGCCAGAATGATCGATAGATCCATAAGGCCTTTGTTTCCCAAGGATTATCATCATGAAGTTCAGATAATTGCTACGGTTATGAGTGTTGACAGTCATCATGATCCGGCGATTCTGGCCAGCCTAGCTACCCAAATAGCCTTGCATGTATCAGACATACCATGGAATGGTCCCAGCATTAGCATGCGGATTGGTCGACACAACGGCCAATTGATTTTTAACCCTTCAGTTGATCAGATGAAAACCGGTGACCTTGATTTGGTGGTTAGCGCCACCAGGCAAGCCATCGTCATGATCGAAGCCGGCGCCGACCAAGTTGACAATCAAGCCGTAATCGACGGCCTCAAGCTGTTTTATGACAAAGCGGCTGTGCTGTTTGATTTGGCTGAAGAGTTAAGGCAGTCGGTCGGCCTACCCAAGCGTCAGTACCAAGCCTATGTCATCAGTGAAGAAATTTTAAAGCTGGCTGAAAAACAACGGGATAGAATTCAAAAATTAGTCAAACAGATGCCAAGCCAACCGGATCTAAGTTGGGAGGATTTGGAAAGTCAGATGGTAGAAGAGTTTCTAGCTGCAGATCCTGACAATCAAGCTTTAGTCGGTGATTATAAAACCGCCTTGTTTGATATTTTCGGAGATGAGGCCAGAAAACAAGCTTTGGCTGACGGCAAGCGCTTAGATGGTCGAGGAGAAGATGAGATTAGGTCTTTGCATCTTGAGGTTGGTCTTTTACCCCAAGTTCATGGTAGCGGCATGTTTCAAAGGGGGCAAACCCAAGTTTTAAGTGTTTTGACCCTAGCTTCACCGGCTTTGGAACAAATAATCGAAACCATGCTTGATGATGAATTTAAGCGTTACATTCACCATTACAGTGCTTTGCCTTATTCTGTCGGCGAAACCGGTAGGATCGGCTTCCCGCGTCGGCGGGAGGTTGGCCATGGGGCTTTGGCAGAAAAAGCTTTGGAGCCGGTATTACCATCTGAAGATGACTTTCCCTACACAATAAGAATAGTTTCTGAGGTTTTATCACAGCAAGGATCGACCTCTATGGCGTCAACTTGCGCCTCGACCTTGGCCTTGATGGATGCCGGCGTGCCGATAAAAGCGCCGGTAGCCGGTATCTCGGTAGGTATGGTTTCTAATGAAAAAGGCGATTATCGCCTGTTAACCGATATTATGGGGGTTGAAGATCATACCGGTGACATGGATTTTAAGGTTGCCGGAACCGCTAAGGGCATTACTGCCATTCAGCTTGACGTCAAAAAAATGATTTTGACCGTTGATATAGCTGAGAAAGTTTTAGCCAGGTCAAACCAGGCCAGGCAGGCAATATTGGCTGAGATGGCCAAGATCATAGATAAGCCTAGGCCACAGGTTTCACCTCAAGCTCCCAAAATTACGACAACCCAAGTGCCTGAAGAAAAAATAGGCGACGTTATCGGGTCTGGAGGTCAGATAATTAAGAAGATCAGTAAAGATACCGGAGCTGAGATTAATATAGACGATGATGGCCGGGTAGTCATAACCGGTGACGACCTGGACGGGGTTAACAAAGCCAAAGAAATAATCGATGGCATTGTTAGAGAAATTCAACCCGGGGAAACCTTTACCGGCAAAATCGTCAAACTGGCTGAGTTCGGGGCTTTTATCCAGCTTTATCCCGGTCGTGACGGCTTGCTCCATATTTCCAAGATCCCAGGCTATGTTACCAATATTAATGACATTCTGAAGGTTGGACAGGAACTTAAGGTTACGATTAACGAAGTCACCCCGGAAGGCAAGTTAAGTTTGAGCTTAGCTGAACCGATTCCTGGTTATCAGCCTCAAGAAAGGTCAAAGAAGTTTGATCATTCCAACAACCATGGCCGACCATCGCGTTCGGGTCGAAATTTTCGCCGACGAGACTTTAACAGCCACCGTTAACTGGTGATAAGCAGATTATTAGTTTGAGATTTGGGCGAGTTCATAATAGAATAAAGTGATATGGAGCAAAAAGATTTAATTAAGCAGTTAGCTTTAGCAGTCAAGCAATCAAATCTGCCTGAAGATTTAAAAGACGGTGTTTTACTTAAATTAAGCCAGTTAAACAACTTTAAATCAACTAGTTTTTTCTTGGAAGAGCTTTATCGACATCAGCGCTATATTAACTGGCTGATCCAGATTCCGTGGCAGGCGGAAACCAAAGACAATCTCGATATAGATGCGGTCAAGCGAGTTTTGGATGATTACCATTACGGCCTGGACAAAGTCAAAACCAGGATATTGGAATATTTGGCGGTTATGAAGCTGAAGGCCCAAGCCAAGCAACTGGTTCGGGCGCCGGTACTTTTGTTAACCGGCTTGGTCGGTACCGGAAAAACAACCTTTGCTGATGCTTTATCCGAGGCTTTGGGTAGGCAATTAGTTAGAATCCCCTTTGGCGGACTGGCTTCTTCGTTTGATTTAAGGGGCAGATCTTATTTTAAATTGGAAGCGGAACCGGGCCTGGTCGTCAGATCGCTGGTTAAGGCCAAGGTTAAAAACCCGATTATTCTTTTAGATGAAATAGACAGGGTTAATCCTTCAGCCAGAGCCGAGATTATGGGAGTTTTGGTCGAACTTTTGGATCCGGCCCAAAACCATGCTTTTCGCGACTATTTCATCGACTACCCGATTGATTTATCCCGCGTCTTTTTTATCGCCACTTCAAACAATGTAGAGAATATAGCTACCGCGGTTTTGGATAGGTTGGAAGTTATAGAGATGCCGTCTTATTCTGATGCTGAAAAAACCATTATCGGCCAAAAACATCTTTTGCCCCATATCATCAAGCAGGCCGCCTTGCCTGAAGGGATTTTTGAGATAAAGGATGATGTCTGGCCTTTGATTATCAGGCCGATCGGCTATGAAGCTGGAGTCAGAACCTTGCAGCGTATTTTGCAAGCCATGGTTAGGCAAGTGGCCTTAAGGGTTGTCCGAGGCGAAAAAGGCCGGTTTGTGGTTACGGTTGATAATTATAAAGAATTTATGCCAAAGTACCTTTAGTTGATTTAAACATGATTAAAATCAAATTAGATGAACTGCCCAAAGACAAAGCCTTAGAGTTAGTGGCAGATAAGATAAAAAGTTGCCGACGTTGCCGTCTAGCCCAAACCAGAAACAAAACCGTTCCTGGCCATGGCAATCCAGGCGCCGAGGTTATGTTTATTGGAGAGGGCCCCGGTTTTAACGAGGACCAGCAAGGCATTCCTTTTTGTGGTCGGGCCGGCAAATTGTTAGATCAGGCGTTGACCATGGTTTCTTGGTCGCGCGCCGATGTATTTATTACCAACATCGTTAAGTGCCGGCCGCCGAACAATCGAGATCCGGAAGCTGACGAGAACGCCGCCTGCCAAGTGTTTTTGGATAAGCAGATCTTGATTGTCAAACCAAAGATGATCGTTACCTTGGGCCGTTTTTCCATGGCTAAGTTTTTGGCTAATGTCAAAATCTCCCAAGTTCATGGCCAGGTTTACCCGACTAAATGGCGGTCGTTAGAGTTTATAGTTGTTCCTCTTTACCACCCGGCGGCGGCTTTACGCAACGGCAAGTTCCGGCAAATTTTTATGTCTGAGTTCAAGCAATTGCCCGGCTATCTTAAACTGGCCAAGCAAAATTTTTGGGCTTTGGCACAAGATGAAACCTTACCTGTCACCCAGCCAGAGGCCACCAGGCCTGAAAAACAACTGAAGTTATTATGAGTTTAGATTTGAAAGGATTTAAAACAATGAATTTAAAAAATAAAAAACAGCAAACATTGCCAAAGTTAAAATTAATTTCAATCGGCGGTGCCGGCGAGGTGACTCGCAATTTGTTTGTTTACGAATATGAAGACGAAATTTTAATTATCGATGCCGGGGTAGGTTTCCCTGAAACCAATGTTTTTGGCATAGATTATCTCTTGCCGGATATTAGTTATTTAGTTAAAAACAAAGCCAAGATAAAAGGGATCGTCTTAACCCACGGCCACGAAGACCATATTGGTGCTTTGCCTTATCTGTATGACGATATCGGCCGACCGCCGGTTTATGGCAGTCAGCTGACCATTGGTTTTATTAAACTGAAGTTTAAGGAGTTAAAGTTAAACGGACGGTTCCAAGTAGTTAAGCCTAGGCAGACTTTCAAAATCGGCCGGTTCAAGATCGAGACGATTACGGTTACCCACTCGATACCCGACACTTACCATTTGATTATTCGAACTCCGGTTGGGGTTATTTACCATGGGACCGACTTTAAGTTCGACGCTTATCCGGTCATCGGCCAGCCGACTGATTTTAAAAGAATCCAGGAAGTTGCTGCCAAAGAGCCGATTTTACTTTTATTGTCTGACTGTTTAAGGATAGAAAGAGCCGGTCGGACGCCGTCTGAAAAAGATATTCAAAGAAGATTTATGGATGAGATGAAAACCACTAAAGGCCGGTTTTTATTAACCACTTTTTCTTCCAATTTAGCCAGGTTCCAGCAAGTAATTAACACCTCGCTGGCTCTTGGCCGTTATATAGTTCCGGTTGGCAGATCGATTGAAAACGCATTTCAAGTGGCCCAAGAGTTAGGTTATTTAAGTTTGCCCGGTTACAGATTGATCGATGCCAAAGCCGCCATGACCATGCCGCAAAACCAATTAACTTATCTAATCGGCGGTTCCCAAGGACAGATAGACTCATCATTAAGGCGGGTAGCTGAAAACAAGCACCCTTATGTTCAGGTTGAGGCTGGCGATAAGTTGATTTTCTCATCTGACCCGATTCCGGGCAATGAGATTAACGTCTATAACGTCATCGATCTTTTGATGAAACGCAATGTCAAGGTTTTATACCCGGAGATTATGGATGAGATCTATGTTAGCGGCCATGCTTCCCGTGATGAGCTGATAGATTTGGTCAAAATGACCAAACCTAAGTTGTTGATGCCGATCGGTGGCCAGTATCGACACATGGTTACTTATGCCCAAGTAATGAAGGATGTTTTGGGTTACCGCCAAAATCAAATCATTATCCCGGACAAAGGCCAGTTTGTCGAAATCTCAAGTCAAGGCTTCAAACTTGACGGCAAGTTAAAACTAAAAGATGTCATCGTCGATGGCAAGGGCATAGGCGATGTCGGCACTTTGGTTTTGGAGGAAAGGCGCACCTTAGCCCGGGCCGGCATGGTGGTAGTCAGCTTCCCGGTGAAGAACAACGTTATTCAAGAGCCGTCGCTGGCTTCCAGGGGCTTTGTTTTTAGACCTTATTCTTCTGATCTTTTCAACCAAGCCAAGGATCGACTAAAGACCTTTGTGGGCGTGGCCAACCCAGATGAGCAGTTTTTTAAACAAGTTCAAAGAAAAATGGAACGCTTTTTCTACAAGCAAACCAAGCGCGAACCGATGATCGTGGTTGAGACAATTAAGTGTTGACAATTTAAATACTATAGGATACATTAAAATTATGGCCAGGCGAGGCAGACGACGAAAATTGTTTAAATTCAGGCTTAAACCTGAGGTTCTAGCTAATTTGGCCGGACTTTCTTTTTTGGTCTTGGCCTTGGTTTTGATCTTGGCTTACCTAAAGCCAACCGGCTACCTACTTTTGTTATTGTCGCAGACCTCTTTTGCCTTTTTGGGGCCGGCCCAGTGGTTGTTCAGCGGAGCCTTACTTTTAACCGGTTTGATGTTTTTGCGCTTAAGGAAGTTGCCTATCTATCTTAACCATGTGGTCGGTATGTGGCTGTTTTTCTTAAGCTTTGACATTCTCTTGCAATATGGTCGAGTTGGCCAAATTCTGCGCTTGTGGTTTAGCCAGCAGCTTGGTGATATGGTGGTTTTTTTAATCTTTGGCTTAGGTTTGATTACGGCGACGATGTTGGTTTTGGATATGTCGGTATCCGAGCTTTTAGGCATCTTAACTAAGTTTATGGACAAAGTCTGCAAGCCGGTGTTTAATTTAATGTCCGGCTTGGTTGTAAAAATTCTTAATTTAAGACATATCTTTGGCCGTTTATTCAAATCAAACACCAATAAACGCAGGCTTAAAACCAAACCTCAAAAACCCCAACTTAGCCAACCTGCTTACCAGCCAGCCTTAAAGCCCCAAACCAAGTTAAAAAAACCGGAGAAAACGGACCAAAACAAAACTTCGGTTAAGATTCCTTGGCAGGTGCCGGATATATCGCTGATTTCCTTGACCAAAAAGAAACCGGCCGATCGAGGTAATATCAAAGAAAACGCAAAATTAATCGAGAAAACTTTGTCCAGTTTTGGCATTAAGGCCAGGGTGGTTAGAACCAACGAAGGTTCAGCCGTTACCCAGTATGCTTTGGAAGTTTCAGCCGGTACCAAGCTGTCTAAAATCATCTCTTTGCAAAACGACCTGGCTTTAGCCTTAGCCGCCCCCCAAGGTAGGATCAGGATCGAAGCGCCGATCCCGGGAGAGTCGCTTATCGGCATAGAGGTGCCCAACCGCAATTTGGAGCTGGTACCAACGTCTGAAGTGATTAGCTCGCCGGCTTTCAGGTCGAATCCGTCAAGGTTAACCTTCGCTTTAGGCAAAGACGTGGCTGGCAAGATACAGGTGGCCGACTTGACCGAGATGCCTCATTTATTGGTGGCCGGAGCCACCGGTTCGGGCAAATCGGTATTTTTAAACAATTTAATTGTTTCTTTGCTGTACAAAGCCTCACCGAATGAGTTGAAGATGATCTTGGTTGATCCCAAGCGGGTTGAACTTACCTTATTTAAAGACCTACCTTATCTTAAGACTCCGGTTATCAAAGAAGCTGACAAGGTTTTGTCGGCTTTAAACTGGGCGGTGGAGCTGATGAAGGAAAGATACAAGAAGTTATCTGCGGTTGGGGTCAGGAATATAAAGGAATACCATAAACTCTTAGGTTTTGAAGACATGCCTTACTTGGTTATTATCATTGATGAGTTAGCTCAAATAATGCTGTTTTCGCCTAATGAGGTAGAGAAGGCGATTACTCAGCTGGCCCAGCTGGCCAGGGCGGTAGGCATCCACTTGGTCCTAGCCACTCAAAGGCCTTCGGTTGACATTATAACCGGTTTGATTAAAGCCAATATTCCGGCCAGAATTTCTTTTTATGTGACTTCAGGAGTTGATTCCAAGGTCATCTTAGACACCACCGGAGCTGAAAAACTGCTGGGCCAAGGCGATATGCTGTATCAGGCTCCGGATAAAGCCATGCCCCAAAGAGTTCAAGGGGCGTTCATCTCAACGGCTGAGGTTAGGAATGTGACTGACTATATTCGCAATAAGTATGCCGGCCAGCTAGACTATCAAGAAGAGATAACTACATCATATTTAAACAAAAAGGGTGATAAATCATCTTTAACCGGTGACCAAATCAGCCCTGAACTGCGCCAAGCGGTAACAGCGGCGATTAGTTATGGCGAGATCTCGATTTCCTTACTTCAGCGTCGATTGCAGATAGGCTACAATAAAGCGGCCAGATTGGTTGAAGAGATGGAGGAAAGAGGCTGGGTGGCCCCGGCCAAAGTCGGCCAAAAAAGGCGAAAAGTATTGATAGCTTCACTTAACCAGATAGAAAAAAAA
>JAJRVN010000043.1 GCA_024277325.1 Patescibacteria group bacterium
TCGGCTGGCAGCAACATCATTGCTGTCAAAAACACTATCTTGGTTTATATCGCACTGGTTGCAACTGTTCACTTGGCAGTTGATTGGTTTTTGGACGAAGATCTTAGCTTGTTTAAGTTTTAGGGTTGTCCAAAAACCAATCAAACCCAAAGACAAAGCTATAAGGAAACCGATGATGATCTCTTGGGTCTTAGTCATTTAAATTATTATAGCAATAACGACCCAATAAACAAACCAAGCCAAAGTTTTTAAGCTCCATGTGTCAAAGTTTGGTTGTTTTATTATACTTAAACCATGATTTCAAGATTGACTTGGTTGGTTAAAAAGATGATATTGATTTTAATCGGCCTTTTACTCACCGGCTTGATAGTGGTTAGCTTGACTGTTTATTCTTTTTACTTTCATTTTTATCGCAACTATCCCTTGGCAAACAACAGCAACCGGGTCAACCTTTTATTTTTAGGTAAAGGCGGAGCCAACCACGAGGCTCCCGACTTGACCGATACCATAATTTTAACCTCGATAAATTTAGCGACTAATCAAGTGAAGGTGGTTTCACTGCCTCGCGATCTCTGGGACGACCGCTTACAGGCCAAGCTAAACAGCGCTTATTACTGGGGAAGGCAAAGCCAAACCGGTGGTCTGTCTTTGGTCAAGAAGGAAGTTAATTTTCTAACCGGTGTACCGATTGATTATGCTATTATTATTGATTTTAACCTTTTTAAGCAAGTTGTTAACGATCTGGGCGGGGTTAAAGTAAACGTAGCCACTCCTTTTGATGATTACCTATATCCGATCGTTGGTCGGGAAAAGGCATTGCCGATTGCCAGTCGTTATAAGCACGTCCATTTTGATGCCGGTTGGCAAACAATGAATGGCGATCGAGCTTTAGAGTTTGTCAGGTCCAGACATGCTCAAGGCGATGAAGGTAGTGATTTTGCCCGAAGTCGGCGCCAACAACTACTCATCAAATCCGTTATCAATCAATTGCTGAACGACAAAACTTATTGGCTGACCCACCCGTCCCGTGCTTGGTTTTTAATCAATAAATGGTGGTCAAGTTTGGAAGCGGACTTGTCCTTAAGCGATGTTATTTATCTTATGGCCAGGCTTGGCGTTAATCAACTCAAGCGACAGCCGTTGGCTATTAACAGTTTAACCTTTAATCTGGAATCTCCCCAATTAGTGCCGGCAAAGGAAGAAATAAACGGAGTTGAGATTTGGGTTTTAAAACCAAACGCCGACAAGCTTCGCCAAGCGGTTCAAGCTTTTGTTGCAAATTGATTTGGTTTTTGCTATTATCAGTAGAAAAGCATATGCCGACAACTAAGCCAAAATATAAACGCATACTCTTGAAACTGGGAGGCGAGTCTTTACTTGGCAAGCGTCGATACGGAGTTGATTATCAAGCCACTTTATCGGTTGCCAACCAAATAAAAGAAATCCACAAAATGGGAGTTGAGATCGCTTTGATCGTCGGCGCCGGCAATATCTTTAGGGGCTTGGCCGGAGCCAAAGCCGGTATCGACAGGGCCACCGCCGACTATATGGGTATGCTGGCAACGGTTATGAATGCTTTGACAATCCAAGATGCTTTAGAGAAAATTCAAGTGCCAACCAGGGTTATGTCGGCTATTACCATGCACCAGGTAGCTGAGTCTTTTATCAGGCGCCGAGCCATACGCCATATGGAAAAAGGCAGGATCGTTGTTTTGGCCGCAGGGACGGGCAGTCCTTATTTTACCACCGATACCAGTGCTTCCTTAAGGGCGTTGGAACTGGGAGCCGAGATCTTACTTAAAGCCACTAAAGTTGATGGTGTTTATGACAAAGACCCGATGATTTATAGACAGGCCAAAAGGTACAAGCACCTAACCTTTCAAGAAGCCATCATTAAAAAGCTTAGAGTTATGGACGGTGAGGCCTTCGTCATGTGCCGGGACAACCGGTTGCCGGTTTATATTTTTAACTTGTTTAAACAAGGCAATCTCAAAAAAGCTGTCCTGGGCGAAGATATCGGCACTTTGGTAACGACAGATTAAGATCGCCGGTTTAAAAGGCCGCTTAAGTATTTAATTGTTTTCAAACCAGCCTTTCGAGCAGTGTAAGCATAGTTGTACAGAGCATATTTCTGTTCGTTAATGATCAGATCCCAACTGCCGATCATTGGCCAGTAATTGGCTTGATATGACTGTTTAAATCGAGTAAAGCCATACCAAGGGTGGTTTTTGTTATCGTTTGGCGGCGGAGCCGCTCCCCAAAAGTCAAAGATGGCGGCTTTGTTTTCATAGGCAGTTTCTATAGCCCGCCAAGCCAGCAGGTTTGAAGCCATCAACCGGCGATAACGGTAATCTGAAGCGCCATAAGGATAATACATGATTTGGTGCCAATTAAAAAGGATCCAAACAGCAACGGTTCGACCGTCATAAACCGCTTCCAAGACTTTGACCACGTTACTGCCGGCAAACGACTTGAACAAATCAATATAGTAGTCACGGCTGTGGGCCAAAAAGTTATGTCGTTGAGTGGTTTGCTGGATGAGGTCGGCAAACCTGTTGATAGCCGCCAGCGAGTTATTTTCAACAACTTTGACGCCCCGGCGCTGGGCTAAACGGACGTTGTAGCGGGTTTTAGCCGGTAAGCCGTGCCAAAGCCTGTCTTTAGGTTGGGACAAGTCCAGCCTGAGAGTGTATTTGGGGAATAAAGGTTGGGAGGAGGCTTGGAGAGGGAACTCCAAGCTTAACTTCTCGATAATTTGGCGATTGGTTGGATTGTCAGCTGCATAAGGCTCGATTTTGACCATAAAAGCCTGCTTTTTATAGGCCAGCTTATATAAAATCGCCAGATCATCACGGTTAAACATCGGCCCCCTGGGATAATAGATAAGCTTTTGGTTAAAGGGCAGATGATGGATGAAAGCCCTAATCAACCGACTTGGCTGTTTTTGGTTGTTAAAGTAGCCCAGATTAACTACCTTAACCTGCCGCCTGGCCTTAAAATCAGCCCACCAAACGGTTTGCAGCGGATGCAGGGCTAGGTTGTTAGTCTGCTCACTTTCTTTATCGGTTAAAACTCGGTAAAAGCTCATAAGTTAAAGTTGGTCAACCTCGATTAAGCGGTCCGGGATTTCATCAAGAAAGGGTGATGGCTTTTGGTTTTGATATCGGCCCCAGACCCGCCGCCTGGCGGCGTAACTTAGGTAAACTTTATTTTTAGCCCTGGTCAAGGCGACATAAAAAAGCCGCCTTTCTTCTTCAACCTCATCGATTTGCTTGGATAAAAAGTGGGGAAACAAGCCGGCCTCCAAACCGGTAATGAACACCGTCTGAAACTCCAATCCCTTCGCTGCATGAACAGTCATTAAGTTAATTTTATCACCAGAAGCCTGCCAACGGTTGCGATGATCAACCTCTTCGTGGCCAAAGAGGCTGGCCTTCTCAAAAAAATCGACGAAATTTGGGTTTGAACCGGCGAAGTTAACGAGTTCAAATATGTTTTCTAGCCGGGCTTTATCCTCCGGCATAACCTCGTTTAATTTTTGGGTGTATTGGCTGATTTTTATGATTTGGTTTAAAACTTCTTGGGTTGTTAGCTTGGTTTTATCTTTAATATCTTGTTGCCATGAGAGAAAGCTATTCAACCGGCGCTTGCCCAGCTTGATAGCTCGTTTGTAAGCCAGGCCATCGTCAGGGAAGTAAAAAAGGCGCATATAAGCCATCAAATCTTTTATCTCTTTGCGCTCAAAAAACCGCCAGCCGCCAACGATATGGTAGGGCAGTTTTGACTTGATTAAGAACTCTTCAAACAAGCGCGACTGAGTATGGGTTCGGTATAAAATCGCCACCTCGCCCAAAGATTGGTTGGAATCAAGTGTTTCTATAATAGCTCTAACCACCCGCAAAGCCTCATGCTCGTCATCATAAGCTGGCATGAGGGTTAACGGCGTTTGGCCTTGACGGGTCGGCTTTAA
>JAJRVN010000044.1 GCA_024277325.1 Patescibacteria group bacterium
CAGAGGTTTGGGGCCGTCAGGTTACGGTGAGTTAGCAGCTATCTTTGCTTATGTCATGATCTTGTCCACGGTTACTACGGTTATCAACACGATTATTATCCGCAAATTAGGCCAGGTGGGGAAGAAAAGGCTGGTCTTGGCTAAAGAGTTGGTCGATTGGTTTTGGCACCGATTAAGCAAATGGCTGTTTTTGCCGGCAGTAGCTTTGTTGTTTGTCCAACCTTTATCAAAACTGCTTAATCTGGAACCGATAAGTGTGGTTTTCTTAATTGTTATCTCAATTATTGGCTTAACCTCAAGTTTTTATACAGCCATTTTTTCCGGCCTTAAGTTTTTTTGGCTTCTGGCTGGTTTGGCGGTTTTAACCGCGGGCATTAAGCTGTTGGGCGGTTTATCGGCTGTGACTAGTTGGGGCAGCCTTAATTTGGTCTTGGCTTTGATAGTTTTTGCCGGTATTCTAGGTCTGGTTTTAAATGGCTTGTTTTTTCAATTGATGACTAAAAAAATTCGAGGTGGGACAAGTTTTAATCTAAGTTTGGCCAAGACTGTTAAGTCACCAGTCTTTTTGACAACTGCCGCAACCATCTTGGGATTAACTTTGTTATCCAACTTGGATGTTATCTTTGTCAAAAAATTTACTGATAATTACACCACCGGCTTATATGGGGTTTGGTCCTTATGGGCTAGGGTGATTCTTTATTTTCTCTCGCCTTTATCCGGTTTGACTTTAATTTTTGTCTCGTCCAAAGAGCACCAGGGCAAGAAGAACAGGCTATTGGTAGTTTCTTTAGCTATTATCTTTGTTTTAGGTCTTGGGGCATTGGTAGGTTATAAGCTTTTTGGCCGCTGGTTAATCTTGTTTATCTATGGCCGGAAGTTTGTTGATATTGCCTCTTATCTATGGCTATCAGCGATCTTCGGCTTGTTTTACGCAGGGGTTAATGTCTTGACTAATTTTTACCTGGCCCAAAAGGATAAAATTTCATTGATTGTCCCGGTTGTTATCCCGATCCAGATTGCGGCTTTATATATTTTTAGAGCTAACCTGCTGGCGATTATGTGGCTTGAGACTGTGTTTAGCTTTATTTTATTTATGATCTACCTTATCTACTGGCTGTTCAAGTATGATGGTTACAGGCGTTGGTTGGTGAAAATCACAAATTTAAGTGGATAATTAAAATTGATCTAATTTCTAATTGCTCTAATTAACTTAAACAAACACCAATAACCAATTAACCTAACAACTAAACAAAAGAGTACAAACATCGTCCCGAACTGGAGACCACGTCATCCTGAATTTATTTCAGGATCCCCACGGTGTCTGCACTTAATCAAGAGATTCTGATCTTCATCAGAATGACAAGCACTCCTCCATGTCATGCTGAATTTATTTCAGCATCCCCCTGGTCTGTGCACCCACAATGAGATTCTGAAACAAGTTCTTAAATGACGGTAGATCTGAACAGCATTAACCTGATATCTAATTAACCTAATTGACCTAAACAAACACCAAGAGACAAACAAGAAACAATAAATCAATAACCATTTATTGATCTAGATTATTTAAAGTGGACGATAGTGAATAGAGCGTAGTTGTTACTTAAGAGTTTCTTGAACAAAAATCACATGTGTAGTAAATTAAACTTATGGGTGAACATCAAAAGATTTCTGGTGAAGGTTGGGCGGCTCATTTGCGGCTTAAGAGAAAGCCAGACAAAGTTACTGTTAAAGATTTACAAGAACTAGATAAAAGTCCGGGAGCGGAAGGAACGCCAATTGATGGGGATGAAATAACTAAACAAGAAGCCAGAGCTAAAGGCAAAAAGCCAAAAAGAGGGGTTAAGGTTTTTGGCCCCCGGCGAGGTGAGTAGGTTAGGATAGCCCGTTTTATTCTTTGGTATTTATCTTATTTTGCGGGGTTTGACTTTACCGTGAGTGTATATGATTTTACCCGGATTTAGAATTTCATAATCGGCGCCGACAATTTGAACCCTGACAGGTTGAGGGTTTTTTATCGACCAGCGGTTGCTACCTGCTTGTTTAGCCCAAATCGGTTCGTCGGCAAATCGCCGGGCGGCCTCTTGAGATTCATATCGGCTTGGTGGGCTTGTATAGAAAAGAGTTTGATGGTTATTAAAAACGTGTGTTGCCTCCTTTGGAATCTCTGATTGGCGCGGTTTCTCTTGCCGATACCTTATTGTCGGCTGTCGGCCGGATCTTTTTCTTGTTTTGGGCTTAACACCCTCAGGCCAATCTTCGTCGGAGAAAAAGTCTAATTGTTCCAATTCTGCTCGAGGTCGTCCTCCAGGCATGTTGCTTTAAGTATAACCTATAACCTTTACTTGACAAGCTTTTTGATAACTCTTAAGATGAAAACAAGGTGAAGCGATTTAGATCATTTAACTTTGTTTTTACTGCCTTTTTTGTGGCTTTATCAGTTTTTGGTTTGTTGGTTAACTCGACTTTAGCCGTTTCCGGCGTCGCTTTCCAAGGCACGGTGGTTGATCCCAACAATAATCCGGTTGAGGGTGCTTATGTTAATATATTTCCGATTGGTGACCAGAATCCGGTTCCGGTTCCGGGAAGCCAAACCGATGCCGCCGGCCAGTTTCAGATTACAGATAGCAGCATAACACAAGGGGTCACTTACCGTTTTGAGGTCTTCTCGCCGATGGGCAGTAACTATCTTTCCCCGGCGGCTAAAGAGGCTTCATATTCGGGGACGACTGTTGATCTGGGCACATTTCAGTTTGTGGCTCCGACCAAAACGGTGACCGGAACGGTAACTTACTCATCCGGTGGAGCGGTGGCCAATGCGGCTGTCAATGCTTTTAAATCAAATGGCTTTGGTTTTGTCCAAACAACCACTAACGCTTCCGGCCAGTATGCCTTGATGGTAAGTGGCGGTCGGTGGGAGGTTATGCCTCAAGCCTCATCCAGTTCCGACTGGTCTTACGGCCAACCGCCGACCTCGGTTCAGTTTAGTGATGACACAACCTCGGAAAGCCAAACGATTAATTTCTCGGTGGACAAAGCCACCGCCACGGTCACCGGTCGGCTGTTAAAGCCGGATGGTACACCGGTCACTATGACTGATAATTTAGGGGTTGGTATCTTCAGTATGGAAGGCAAAGGCGGCGGCGGACCGATAGAATCCAATGATGGCAGTTTTTCAGTTAATGTTCCGGCCGGCAGTTATATGCTCAATGTCTGGGCTCCGCCTAATAGCAGCTACGCGGCGCCCAGTATCAACCCTTTCTCTTTGGCTGATAATGAAACTAAAAACTTGGGCGATATTACTTTGATAAATAAAAACGCTGTTATTCAAGGAACCGTCACGGATGGTGATGGCAATCCGGTGGCCAATTTATTTGTTGAGGCTTTTAATCGAAACGGCGGTGGTTTTTCCGAGGCCCAAACCAACGCTTCCGGCCAGTATCAGATGAGTGTTACAGCCGGGACATGGACGGTTATGCCTCGGCTTGACCCGAGCATGTCTTATGCTTACAACTCGACACCTCAAGAAGTGGTGGTTGCAGCTGATCAGACGGTGACATATAACCTTAGCTTGTCAACGGCCTCGGCCACGATTCAAGGGACGGTGATTGATAGCAACGGTTCGCCGGTTTCAATTTATGGTTTTGCTTTTGTGACCCAAAACGGTTCATCTCCCGGCCCGGGCGGCATGGGTGGGCCGATAGAAAGGGGTAGTTTTGCCTTTAAAGTGCCGGCCGGAACCTACTCGGTTAACCTCGGCTTGCCGCCAGGAACCGGTTATACTCCGGGCGACAGCCAAAGTGTTACCGTCGCTGATGGCGAGACTAAAAATGTAACCTTGACGGTCAAAACCAACGATGCCACAATCCAAGGCACGATCAAAGATGAAAACGGTAACCCCATAAGCGTTGACGGACTGCACGTCTTTGCGGTTGCTGGTGACCGCACATTCCAAGAAGGCCGGATCAGTGGTACCAGCTACACCATCAGTGTCTCGGCTGGAACTTGGTCCTTGGGTTATTTTATCGATCCGTCAACCGGTTACATCTCATCACCGCCGGACCCGTCCTTAAGATTTACCTTGACCTCCGGCCAAACAGAAACCAAAAACATTACCTTAACCCAGGCCAGCTCAACCATTTCCGGCAGTATTAGCCAGCCGGACGGCTCGGCCGCCACCGGTGCCTTTGTTTCACTGGAAACAACCGGGACCGACAGGCGCTTTGTTGCCGGTTCGCCGACGGATTCCAGCGGTAATTACAGCCTCAATGTGGCTGATGGCACCTATGTTTTAAGGGTTAATGTGGCTCCTGACTCCGGCTATCTGGCTCCGGCAGAAAAAGAGGTTACGGTGAGCGGCAGCAACTTAACTCAAAACTTTACCCTAAGAACCTCGGATGCCGCTCTAACAGGCACTGTCAGCTTAAACGGCAGTGGTGTCAGCGCCTTTGTTTATGCTTGGAGCGATGACGGCGGCTTTTCCCAATCACAATCTGACTCAACCGGCGCTTTCAGTTTGGCGGTCTCAACCGGAACGACTTGGCATGTCGGGGCTTTTTATCAAAGTGATACCACGCCATACCAAGCCAGCGAGGTTGCTGTCGAGCTGTCGAGTACATCGACGGTTGAGTTGACTCTAGTCCAGGCCAGCTTTACTTTGCCGTCGCCGGTCAGCTTCACTTTTGATTCCACCAAGCCCAAGTTAATCACCTTGGACGATGGTACAACCCTTAACATTCCCGCCAACGCTTTGGCAACCTCGGGCAACGTTACCTTAACCATCAATCCCAAAGCCACCTTGCCGGCCCAAAAGCAGGGCAAGCCGGTTTGGTACGGCTATGAGTTTACGGCTATGAACTCATCCGGTCAGACGATTACCCAGTTTAACTCAAACATCACCATAACTTTTCCTTACGACCCGGACGTCTTATCCCAGCAAGGAATAACTCCGTCGGACTTGGTGCCGTCATACTGGGACTCGACCACCGGCACCTGGAAGAAAGTTGGCAACGTAACCATAGACTCGACCGCCCATACCGTGACCATAAGCGTTAACCACTTTACCGAGTTTGCTTTGACTACACCGACTAGTAGTACCGGCTCAACCTCAACCTCAACTTCATCAACTTCATCGAGCTCGACGACTGCTTCATCCTCTTCCTCATCGGACAGCAGCCAATCCAAGCCGGTTGATATCAAAGCCAGCCAAGCCGGGTTGGTCAGCCGGGACGGCCTGGTATTTATCATCCCGGCCGGCACCATAGACTGGGATGCTTATCTGACCTTGTCCACCACGCCCAAGGGTCATCCGTATTATATTAACGGTTTTTGGCAGGTGTCGCCGGTTTATAATGTTTGGTTTAAGGCCTCGTTTAACGATGCCAAGGTGGTCAAGCCAAACCATGATATCCTAATGGCCTTTAAGTATCAGACTTCTTGGTTGGAGAATAAACTGCCTGAGAAAACGCTTAAAGTTGCCTTTTCTGAAGATAAAACCAAATGGCAGATTTTAACCTCGTCGGTTATAGATCCGGTTAATAAGACTGTGGCTGCTCTCCACAAAGCCGGCGGTTATTATATGCTGGTTGCCGGTTGGGGCCGACCGCATGTGACTTATGCCGGCAAATCCACCTGGTTGCCGGCCAAGGATGCCTTTACCCCGACGGTTGCGGTTGAAAAATTAACTCCACCACCTCGGCTAACAGTGACGCCTGCACCCCGGTCAACCAAACTGCCTGACACGGATCAAACAAACGAGCTTCAAGGCGGGCAGAACCGGCCGGCTAAACCGGCGGCTTTACCATGGTGGAAACGTTTGTTAAAAAGATTGTTCTAGCCAACCGGAGCCAATTGATATATCAATCGCGATGGTACCTTGAGTTTATCTTTTGGTGGTAATGTTGCGGATAAATTTCCGATGGATAGAATAAGGAATATATAGGGGGTATTCCCTTGGATCCGGCCAATGACCGGCGGATAGCATAGTCGCGATCATCCTGGATTTTTTCCTGCCAAGCCATAAACAGTTCGTGATCGGGCAGGTTTATGAAAGGGTAGACAATTAATTCTAAAATTTCATTCCCCATTTTAATGATTGCCTTGCACCTGACCAACCGATTGCCATGCGATCCTTGCCTTTTGCCCTTAGCTTGAACGTTGACAACATCGTTGGCCTCAAACATTTGCCGAAAGTCATTACTGCCGTAGGACCTGATCTTACCGTCCCACTCAACCGAGATATCGGGGTATTGCTGTTTCAAAAACTTGACAAACTGGAGGATAACCTCGGGCGCTTGATTAAGCCGGTCGATAAAGTCTTTAGCCTCTTTGGCCGGATCGGGAAAGATTATGCTAACCGAGAAAAAATCAACGATCTCCTCATATGGTTCTTCAAAAGCTTTTCTGATAAAAGAATCCGGAGTTTTAGGCAGAGGCCTTTCATCAACTATGATTTTTTTGTCACCCCAAAGCCGCAGGTGGGTAATCATTTTTTCGTCTCCGACCGGAATTGTCAAATCTCCAACCACCGAGCCGAAAAAAGCGTTTAAAGCTAGCTGGAACCGGTTTTCTTTGGTTATAGCCTCAACATGGCGGTGGTAATAGTCCAGGCCGCCGATGGTTTTGAGAAAAACAAGCAACTGCCGGCCGGCCTCGAATTTTAATTGAGGCCAGATGCTTTCCGGGTTGTTCTTGGTGTCAAAACCGAGGAAAAGCAATAAAAGGTGGCCCAAGTTGGCGTTTTTAATCTCGTTTAAAAAAGCGAAGTCTTGATAGATCTGCCGCATGTTTGGGTCGGCTTGTTTTAGATTGATGGAAAAAGAGCTAAAGAAAGATTTGGCCATTCTCAACCCTTCCGCAATCTGACCTCCGGTTAAGCCGTATTTTGCCTCCAGCCGCCTTCTTATCAAGTTGTCTAAATGATTGATAACCCGGTTTTTTTCTTGCAAGATTAGTTGTTCGGACAGTAAAAATTCGTTTAATTGTCGTGGTGATTGGAAATTATTGTCTTCAAGAAATCGGTTTAGAATTTTTTTGAAAAATTCGATAAAAGCAACAACCCTTTCAGGGCTTTCCTCCAAGCCGGGCCACTCAAACGGATTGCTTGCTTTGGCTAATTGAGGCAGGTAATATAGTACTTCTTTGCCTAAGCCACCCTGGTTAAGGATGGTCAAAATATCCGGAAGTAAATCTGCCGTTTCCCTGGCTTCATTATCTTTTGCGGCTTTGTTTTTAAATTTCAAAGCGGCCTGCAAGCCTTTTTTCATAAAATGACTTAAAAGCCGGTCATATTTTTGTTTAAATTCTTCAAACGTGGCTGAAGCTTCAACCAAACTGTTGATTTTTTTAGACAGAGATGAGTCTATGTGTTCCATCCAGCTTAGACCCTCAGTTAAGCTTTCCGATTGCTTATTTTCATCTTCAGGGCTTGAAAATATTGCACTTTGGCCGATCGCCAAGTGTTCTTCTATTGGCACTTGTTGCTTTTGGCCGTTAATGGTTAAGGTAACTTGTCCGGTTTCGATAGCTTCTTTAAGCTGCTTATAACTTAAGGTTACCAATTGTTTTACTTTTGCATCGCCGATGTGGGCTTCGAGAATATTAATCGGCATGACAGGAGAATAGGTTAAGGTTGCTCGGCGAGGGGGCAGGTTGTTTTTGGTCTGAAGAGGTATTTTATATTCCCAACTGCCAAGGTTGGCTTGGCGGGGTAAACCAAGTGGTGTAAAACTACCTTCTTCGGTAATCTCTCTCAGAGCTGATTCATTAATGACTTCACCGGGTCGCATCTTGCCACCCAACAAAGTCAGCCTGTAGTTGCCGTCATCACCCTTTAAGCCTAAGTAAAAACGCAAGGTCGGGATTGGTTGGTGTTTTTCTTTTGCTTGCCATATCTCACCAGCCGGTGCCAGTGAAACCACCAAACTGCGAACCACCGGCACAACCTCGGTTTCTTTCCTTGGTGGACTCATATAGAACTTAGTATATCACCTCATTTAAGCTCTTTTCCACCCGTTCTCCGTCGCTCCGGTCTCTTTCCACACCCATTTCACTCTCCGTCGTCCTGAATTTAATTCAGGACCCCCACGATATAGATCGACAATAGACAATGGCAGTAGAGCGAAAAGAACACATTGGTATGGGTTGACAGGCTAATAAATAACATCCAGAATCAAAACCGTCAGCAGGCTCCAGATAGCCACCGTAACCAAAAGAGGCTTGTCTTTGATTAAAGTCCTGGCCGGTGACTCACCCTCGTTATGATAATAGATAAGTAAAAGATAGCGCATAACTCCATAGATAACCAAGGGAACGGTTAAGATAAGCCACTTTTGGGTGTAGAAGGTTCGAGGCAGATTAAGGGTCAACCAAGGATTGGGCCGATTGCTGACCAATGGATGAAAATAAGCAAAGAGGGTGTATGACAGCCAGGTTGTGTTGGC
>JAJRVN010000045.1 GCA_024277325.1 Patescibacteria group bacterium
CGGTTCGTTCCAATTTTTTCTGGCTTTGCCAGCTCCGCCTGTGGCGGAACGAGTCGCTGGGCGGGATATGCGCCCGTTAGGGTGCAAACTTTCGCTCAAATATGGTTCGAGCAAGGTTCAGCAATTGCGACATGGCTTGCGTCGATCTAATTGACTTCTACCTCAACATCTCGCCAACCGTATGTCTTTTCCCCTACTTTCCTCGCTTCTTCTATCAGCCTTGGCAATATCTCCTCCTTGAAATGAGTGGGTACACTATCACTAATAACAATCTTCAGCCTACCCCGGTTAGCCTCACTTAAATCAAACCAAACACTAACCATGCCCATGTCATCCCAAGGGTGAGGCGATAAGCAACCATTATCATCTATATCAAACTCATATAATGCGACTGGGGTTTGGGCCAACCGTTGCATGCAAGAGTAAAGTACTTGCTGTCTGCTGGCTTCTTTTGGATCATAACCTATAGGGTATAACATTTGGCCGGAGTAATATTGCGACTGGCGCATAATTCCGTCTGGATCTATTAAAGCTTCTGCCCATGGGGCTTCAAGTTTATTCGGGCGCAATTTACTTGCCAGCGATCTTAACCCTTCTACCAACGACATATATCTGTTTCAAGACTTTATGTATTATCTATCAATTGTATAAGCTCTGTTAACGATTTTATGATTATATAATCCCCATCTGCCACATGAATCCGATCAGGCGGCAACTGGCTAACCCATCTGGATTTTGGTTCTTGCCTATCCAAAAAAACCGGCCTAAATCTGTTGATTTGAGCTAAAAGCTTAACTACCTGAAAATTATCATCAACAATATAACTGCTAGCAGGCACTTGGCTTAAAAAATCAGATGTCCGTTTATTTTGGCCGATAAAAACCAAGCCATTATCTATAAAATCATCGATGTCCAGATTGGCCAGTTTAGTTTTTTGAAAATCCGGCCTACCTTCAGAAAATATGCCGACTCGATACTCCAGTTGTTTTAATTTTGACAAAGTTGGCAAAACATCACCATATTTTGGATACAAGGAGCGATTAGTTTTATATTCACGAACAATATCAATCGAGTGTTTACTGGGTAAATGTAAAAAATTAACAAAGTCAACAAAACTAAAATAATAAACATTGGGTAATGTCTCAATGTATTTGTCAAGTTTTGACCTTATCTGTTGATATGTTAAGCCAGACACCCTCTTAACCAATCGATTCAGCCTGTTTACAAATTCATCAGTATCAAGTAAGGTTCTGTCGATATCAAACAAAATTACCTTACTGCCTTGATTCATATGATCATTATAGTTTATTGACGTATAATATGTTCATGGACGTTAATGCAATCCGATCAGATTTTGATATCTTTAACCAAAAAATAAACGGCAAGCCGATAATATATTTTGATAACGCCTGTCAAACCTTAAGGCCACGGCCGGTTATCGAAGCTATTCAAAAATACTACACTGACTATCCAGCCTGCGCCGGCCGGAGCGCCCACAAGCTAGGCACGCGTGTGACCCAGGCGGTTGACAAAAACCGACATTTAGTCGCCAAATTTATCGGCGCCAAGGCCAGTGAGATTATCTTCACCCGCAACACTACCGAAGGAATCAACTTAATAGCCCACGGCCTTGATCTTAATGAAGGTGATGAGGTTATCATAAGCGATAAAGAGCATAACTCCAACCTGATCCCATGGTTAAGATTATCAGAAACCAAAAAAATCAATGTCAAGATAACTCCAACTAAAGAGGACAACACTTTTGACCTGGAGGCTTTTAAAAACAACCTGACTTCAAAAACCAAATTAGTTTCTTTGGTTATGACCTCTAATTTAGACGGGATTACTAATCCCGTCAAAGAGATTATTAAACTGGCCCATCAACACAAATCTCTGGTTTTGCTTGATGGCGCCCAAGCCATGCCGCATATGAAGGTAGATGTCAAAAAGCTGAATGTTGATTTTTTGGCTTTTTCCGGCCACAAAATGTTGGGGCCATCAGGCATCGGCATTCTTTATGGCAAGACAAAACTACTTGAATCTCTGGCTCCATTTATGCTCGGCGGTGACACCGTTTCCAGCTCGACATATGATTCGTATGAATTGCTACCCTTGCCGGAAAAGTACGAAGCCGGCTTGCAAAACTACGCCGGCATTATCGGTCTTGGCGCCGCGATTGAATATCTAAGCCAGATCGGCCTAGATAAAATCAAGGCCCATGAAACCTACCTTAACCAATTAATCAGCCAGGAACTAGCTGATATTAACAGCCTTCACCTTGTCGGCCCTCAAGATCCGGCTTTAAGGGGAGGGATTTTTTCTTTTTATGTTGACGGCTGGTCGCACCACCAGCTGGCGGTCATTTTGGACGAGCTTGAAAATATAGCCGTCCGCTCCGGCCAGCACTGCGTTCATTCCTGGTTTAACGGTCACAATCTAACCGGAACCATCAGAGCTTCGTTTTATCTTTATAACACCAAAGAAGAAGTTGAAAAGCTAACATCCACACTTAAAAAGATACTTAAATAGCTTAAAATACGATGTTTGGCGTTAAACAATCATCTCTATCAAAAGATAATTTGAAGGATTTTAACATCTTTTGCCTGACTTCTTTTTTGATCTTGGTTATTCCCGGTTTGTTTAGTAAAAAACTGCGTCGATTAACCCAAGAAGCCTTTAACTGCATTTCTAAAAAAATCGCTTTAAAGCCGTGCGACGTTTCCCTCGATGACAAAGCCAGGGCCAAACTTTTAAGCCAAACCGCTATCAGTCATCCAAAGCTAGCCAAATTTATCGCCCATTATTTTAACCTTTTATCATACGTTTTGTTTATCGTTGTTATTATCATCTTTTTATACCTTTTAAAAGGCCTCTTTCATCTTTTGGGGCTATGATCAATCTCGATTGACTAAATTTCGGCTTGGGACACCACTTCTAAAATCCGGTTAAAATCATCATCCTTGGCAATCGTCACGGTATGTTTGTAACCACATTTTAAGCACTTATACATTATCCTGGTTTTATCACTCTTTATCTCAATCCCAATAGGTTTCATCAAGCCATGACAGTCTGCCTGCCTATCCCCAGGATTTATATCCACATGCTTAGAGTACAAGCATTTGGGACAATGGTCGGTATAGCCGTTGCCAGCCACATTAAAACCGCAGTTTTGACAAACAAAGTTTTCTTTTTTTCTTTGAAACCGTTTAGTCTTTAGTTTTAATGTCATCTTATTAATCATATTATGATATATAACTTCAATACCTTTAATCCGTATCTCCACTTTATTATTTTTCACTTTCCGAGATTGATTATTCCTATACAACCTTGGGACTAGGGGACTCAGGAATAAAACAAAATTTTATATCTTCTATGATATAAAATGAAATGATGCTCAAACACCTAAAACCAGCAATTAAAAACCTACCCTTTTCTCCCGGAGTTTATATTTTCAAAAACAAACAAAAAAAGGTCATTTACGTCGGTAAGTCAATTAAATTAAAAGAACGAGTCAAAAGCTACTTTCACAATTTCACATCTTTGGGTGACAAAAGCCAAAAAATGGTCAATGAAATCTACCAAATAGACCACATCGTCACCGATAGCGAGTTGGAGGCTCTGATTTTGGAAGCCGCTTTAATTAAACAATACAAGCCACTCTACAACAGTCAGTTAAAGGATGACAAGAACTATTTTTTCATCGAGATACAAAACGGCAAATTATGGCAAGAAAAAGGAATTTCTTACGTTGTTAAACAAAATCTTTGGCCACACATTAGTCTGACACACCAAACCAAAAATAAATCGTCTTTATACTTTGGCCCCTTCATCTCAGGTAAAGAAGTGAAACAAGCCATGAAAATTCTAAGGCAGATATTTGGCTGGTGTGAATACAAAACTCAAAAACAGCTAAAAATCAATAAAAAGCCCTGTTTTTATCATCACCTCGGCTTATGCCCCGGCGTCTGTGCCGGGCAACTTGACTTAAGAGGATACTGGCGGTCATTCAAATACTTGATTTGGTTTTTGCAAGGCAAAAAAACCACGGTTATAAACAAACTGCAAACCCGGATGGATCAAGCCGCTAAAAAATTAAGATTTGAACAAGCGGCCAAGTACAAAGATCTTATTGATCGGTTAAACAACCTGACAACAGCTTTCCATACGCCGGATGACTATCTTAAAAACCCTAACTTGGCCTATGATATTCACAAAGCCCAATTAAATGATTTGTGCCAGATTTTAGACATAAAATTAACCGATAACTGGTTTGAATTTGCCATCGAGGCCTATGATATCTCTCACTTAGCCGAAACAGCCGGGGTTGGTTCACGAGTTGTTTTTGTCGGCGGCAAACCTGACAAAACCAAATACAGGCGATATCGGTTGAAAACCGCGGTGCCTAACGACTACCAAGCCATGGCCGAGGTTATCAAGCGCCGGTTGAAAAAAACCAATGACTTACCTGACCTGATTGTCGTCGACGGTGGCAAAGGACAGCTATCAACCGTTAAAAAAATCTTGGACCAAGCCAAAATTCAACTTGAAGTAGTTGGCTTGGCTAAAAAGCCTGATAGGCTGATCGTTTGGCATAAAGGCCAACAAACTTTTAAAACCGTTAAACTAACCAACCGGCCGGGTTTGTTTTTGCTCCAACGCTTACGTAACGAAGCCCACCGGTTTGCCAATAATTATAGACTAAAACTGCTTAAGATTCAAAAAAGATAACTAAATTTATTCTAAATATTTAAATACCTTATCTAAATCCTGTTTGATCTTGGTTAAAAGAATCAGGCGATTGGTTCTAATGCCTAGATCATCACTTAGGACAAAAGTGTCTTGGAAAAAAGCTTCAAGCTTATCTGCCAATTGTCCCAGCAAATCAGCATCAATTTGGGCATTTAAGAAGGAATCATTAAAGAAAGTATATAAAGCTTTTTCTGATTGGGTTGTTAACAAGCCAGGATCAACCGTTTTTGATTTAAGGTTGGTCAACTTGGATTTAATGATGATGTTGTGCATCCGTTTGGCAGCATCGTAGATTTGATTGATTTTTTGATCTTTAAGTTGCGCCAGTTGCAAAGCCAGGTTAATCTTTCGGTACAAGTTAAGACCGCCAGACGATGTTATAGGTTGGATTAAGTAATGGGGCAGATTGGTTTGCTTGGTCAAGAAAGCGTTAAATCGTTTATTAATGTATGCTGTTAATTCTTTCAAGCTTACCTTGTGATTATTGGCCAATTTAAGAGACTTGGCCAAAATCAAATCTAAATCTATGTCTTCTTGTGTGGCTATCTTAATCAATCGCTTCACTCGATTGCGAATATGATATGGATCTTTATTGCCTTTTGGCAAACCAGCTAATGATGACAAAGCCGCTATGTCATCGACTAAATCAATTATGGCCAGCAAGCGGCTGTTGGCTGTTGGCGGATTTGGTTTAGTATAATCCAGTAGGATGTTAACCACAGACAAAGGCTTAGCTTGAATCTTGGCTATATGAGCGCCGACAACCCCCTCCATTTCAGGAAACTCTTTGCCGGATAAAGTCGCTTTATCATTTTTAATCAAAGCCAAAGCTTCGGCAACATCTTGACCGGGATGGACCCAGACCAACTTAGCCAGCTTTTTCAAACGATTAACTTTATCCAAATAACTGCCTATCTGCGGATGGTAAACGATTCTGGCCAAATCCGGCCGATACTTTTCCAAAGGTCTCTGTAAGTCTTTTTCTAAATAAAACAAGCCATCATCCAGCCTGGCATGAACCACCTTGGTATTTAACTTGGCTATCTGTCTGGCTTGTTTACTTTCTTGATGATTAACCACGACGGCATAATGAATCGATTCTCCTTGATAAAAAACCAAATAATGCTGGTGTTTTTCAAGGATGTTAAAAACCAACTGATCCGGCAGTTTTTCGTATTTTTCCGGTAATTTATGAATAATCACTTTCGGCGACTCAACTAAGAAAACATTTTCAGCCAAAATCTTTTGATTGATCCTGGCCTTTGCCGGCAGGGCGGCCGTGATTATTCGCCGTCTTTTCTCTGGATCATTGATTAAGTTATACCTTTGAACAAAGGCGAAGTAGTCGTGGCTTGAATTTATCCTGACTTTAGCCGGTTCTTGATATCTTGGAGTTAAGCTAAATTTGTCCGGAACCAGATCAAAAGCGGTCACCGGTATCAATTGATCATCCAAAAATGAAACCAGCCAGCGGATCGGCCGGATAAATCTATCATCTGAATCATTCCAGCGCATATACTTAACGTCTGTCTCAAAAGTTAAAATTTCATCGATAAGGTTTTGAATAACTTCCTTCAAGCTTATTGATTTAACCTGCGTTAAACTAACAAAACCATCTTTAACTGTTATTTGATCAAGGTCAACTTCATGCTTTTGCATAAACTTATTTAAAATCGCGGTCGGTTTATGATCTTGGTCAAAGGCTAATTTTTCCGGCGGGCCCTTAATTATTTGCTTTAAATTAATCTGTTTTTTGGCTCCGGTTAACTTAACAACTAAGCGTTGGGCCGTGACTAAAAACTCGGCCTTGTCAAAACCGCCGGCATAGTGCTGCCTTAAAAACAAGTTTAACCAATCAGAGTTAAATTGCTTAACGAAATTGTTCAAAAAATCAGCCGGAATTTCTTCAAAGCCCATTTCTAAGATATACAAGCCTTTTTCACCGTCTAGCGACTTGGCTTGCTTTAATTTAATAACCGGCAGATCATAAACTATGGGCTTGATTTTTTTTAGCGGATAATTAAGCTGCCGGCGCTCTTTAAGATATAACTTGGCCACTTGGTTGGCCAGTTTGGCCATCTGTTTAAACTTAGCCACCCGATCGGCAGCACTAACCAAGCCCCTAGCATCAATTAAATTAAACACGTGGGATAGCTCCAACAGATTATCGTAAGCTGCCCAATAATTAAGCTGTTTGAGTTGGTCTTGGCTGGTTTCTAAGTAAGTTTGGTAAAGGGTTTGAAGGAGTTTGGGTTTTGAGGTTTCATAATTAAACTTTGACTGCCAATATTCATGCTTGGTGTAAAGGTCTTTATAAGTTAAGTTGCTATCCCAAATAATATCCTGATAATGATTGACGTTTTGCAGGTACATGGCCAGGCGTTCTAAACCTAAGGTAATTTCTAAAGCCGGCAGTTTTAAATCAATACCAGCCACTTGTTGAAAGTAAGTGTATTGACTGACTTCCATGCCATCAACCCAAACCTCCCAACCCAAACCCCAAGCTCCAAGCGATGGTGATTCCCAATTATCTTCGACAAAACGAATGTCATGCCGGCTTGAATCGATGCCGATTGCCTTTAACATATCAATATAAAGATAGGTGTTGAATCTTGGAGCCGGTTTTAAAATAACTTGATACTGAAAATAATGTTGTAAGCGGTTTGGGTTCTCACCATAGCGTCCATCAGCCGGCCGCCGGCTAGGTTCGATGTAAGCCACATTAAAAGGCTCGGGACCTAAAACTCTTAAAGCGGTTAAAGGATTTGAGGTTCCGGCACCAACCTTCATGCCATAAGGCTGGCCGATGGCAACACCTTTTTGGCTCCAAAAATGATTGAGTGTATCAACTAACTCGACAAAGCTTAACATTGTTTGATTATAGCATTTTTAAAGGTTAACCTAATGATAAAAACAACCAGCTCTACTTCCTATTTTTATCATCTTTTTTAAGATGGTTGAAAGTTTATGTATGCTGACGAAGAAATTGAGCGGTGTATGAAGCTTTGTTTCGAAGAAGATTCCTGATCGGGCCGGCAAAGATGATTTGTCCACCGGCCTGGCCGCCTTCAGGACCCAAATCAATCAGCCAGTCGGCGGTTTTGACCACATCCAAGTTATGCTCAATCACAATCACTGTATTGCCTTGATCCACAAGATGATGCAGAACATGAAGCAATTTATCAATATCGGCAAAATGAAGGCCGGTGGTCGGCTCGTCCAGAATATACACCGTCTTGCCGGTGGCTTTTTTAGCCAGTTCGGCTGACAGTTTAATCCTTTGGGCCTCGCCGCCGGATAAAGTCGTCGCCGGCTGGCCAAGTTTGATATAACCCAAGCCAACCTGTTGCAAGGTTTTCAGTTTCCGCTCAATTTGGGGAATTCTTTTGAAAAATGCGTAAGCCTGATCAACCGTCATATCCAAAACCTCGGCAATGTTTTTGTTCTTGTATGTAATCTTTAAAGTCTCTTCATGATAGCGGCTGCCCTGGCATTTATCACAAGTGACATAAACATCAGACAAAAACTGCATCGAGATCTTAATCTGGCCTTCACCTTTACAGTACTCGCAGCGACCACCCTTAACATTAAAGCTAAACCGCCCCGGCTTATAGCCCCTTTTTTGAGCCTCCGGCAGTAAGGCAAACAGCTGGCGGATTGGATCAAAAGCCTTGGTGTAGGTCGCCGGGTTGGACCTGGGGGTTCGGCCGATCGGTGACTGGTCGATAACCACCACTTTATCAACCTCTTCCCAACCGGTCAAATCTTGGCAACCGTCAAGCTGACTGACAAAGCCGCTTAACTTTTTCTTCAAGGCCGGATACAGCGTCTCCATAACCAAACTTGACTTGCCGGAACCGGAAACGCCGGAGACAACGATAAACCCGCCCAAAGGGAACAAGACATCAATGTCTTTAAGATTGTGCTTGCTGGCTTGATGGATATAAACCGCTTGATCTAAGTTTAGTTTTCTGTATTCGATTTCCGGAAAAACTTGTCTTTTACCTTTCAAATAACGACCGGTTAGGGAGTTTTTATTTGCCTTGATCTTGGCCGGTGGCCCCTCGGCCACAATCCGGCCGCCCTTATCCCCGGCTAACGGGCCAAAATCAACTATCCAGTCGGCCGATAGGATCGTCTCCCAATCATGTTCGACGACAATTACAGTATTGCCCAAATCCCTTAGCTGTTTTAGTGTTTCGAGCAGGCGATGATGATCCCTGGGATGAAGACCTATCGACGGCTCGTCCAAAACATACAAAACTCCCGATAACTGGGAGCCGATCTGGGAAGCCAGCCGAATTCTTTGGGCCTCTCCACCGGATAGCGTTGCCGATGATCGGTTCAGGCTTAAATAATCCAAACCAACCGAGGACAAAAAACCGACTCTTTTTTTCAGCTCTTTAACGATCGGCTCGGCTACCTGCTGTTCCTTAACTGACTCAAGCTTGTCAATCAAACCATCAAGCCATTCATAAAGCTTACCGATACTTAAAGCCGAAACTTGGGCGATGTTCAAGTTGGTGATGGTCACCGATAACGACTCCGGCTTTAGCCGCGTTCCCCGGCAGGCCGGACAGATATGGGCCTTGAAAAAGTTCATCAGCCGATCATTCTCAAAAGCATCCTCCCTGCGTTGGTATTTTTCGTTTAGATAAGGCACCACGCCATTCTCAAAAATATCCTTAAGCAGGTCTGGCGGGGCTTGGCTTATCGGCGTGTCCATATCAAAGCCGTATTCTTTTGCCTTCTGCTCGACCAGAGCTCTTTGGTACGACGGATACTCTATATGGTAAAACCACGGCAGAACCGCCCCTTGATTAAAGGTCAGATTAAAATTAAAGACCTTATCAAAATCGACCTTCATCACCTGGCCCAAGCCGCTGCAGGTCTGGCAGGCGCCGTACGGACTGTTAAAGGAAAAGTTGCGGGCTTGCAGGCCGGATAAGCTGATGCCACAGATTAAACAAGCAGCATCCTCGGAAAAAACATGATCTTTTAGCTGTTTGGGATTTTCCGGGAACTCAAAAACTTGATCCAACACTTGGGCAACAGTCAAATAACCCCCGCTTAAACGCAGAGCCTTTTCTACCGCCTCGTTGAGCCTTCGCTTGGTTTCCGGCTTTGCCCCCAAGACCAGCCGGTCAACCACTACCTCAATGATGTGGCGTTTGTTTTTGTCAAGCTCAACCGTTTCAAAACCAAGGTTTACCACCTGCCCATCAATCCGGAAACGAAAATAACCCTGCTTAACCATGTCGTCAAGAATGGCTTTGTGTTCGCCTTTTTGACCCTTGATGATCGGGGCTAAGATCAAGATTTTATGATGTGGCGGTTTTGGCGTAGCTAATTTTTTTAAAATGTTAACCGCGATCTGATCCGGCGTCTGGCTGGTCACTTCCCGGCCGCATGAGGGACAGTGGGAATGGCCGATGCGGGCAAAAAGAAGTCTTAAATAATCATAAACTTCTGTAGTCGTGCCAACCGTCGATCGCGGGTTGTGGGATACGGTTTTTTGATCGATAGCGATAGCCGGTGACAAGCCGGTGATGCTTTCGACATCCGGCTTTTGCATTATGCCCAAAAACTGCCTGGCATAAGAGGATAAAGACTCGATGTATCGGCGCTGGCCCTCGGCAAAGATAGTGTCAAAGGCTAGCGAGCTCTTGCCGGAACCGGACAGACCGGTAAATACCACCAGTTTATTTTTGGGTATAGTTACCGAAATATTTTTCAGGTTGTGAACCCTGGCACCCTTGATGGTAATTTTGTCTTTAGTATTCATTGTTTAAAAAATTCTAAACAGTTTGTGATTTAGTATTTCGAATTTAGATTTTGTTTGGAGCTTCGAATTTTAGATTTCGAATTTAATTTCCTAATCTCATCTCTAATTTTAGCCGCCAGTTCAAAGTCTAATCTTTTGGCCGCCTGGTGCATCTTGGTTTCCAAAACTTTAATCAAGCGGTCTTTGCTGGTGTATCGGCCCGGCCTGATGCCAAGCTGAGCCAGATCAAGCGACCGGTAATCGCCTTTGTCATTTTCTTCTTCACCTTTTTGGCTCATAGCCTCTCTAATCGGCTTGTTGATGCCAACCGGGGTGATATCGTGCCTTTGGTTATACTCAATCTGTCTTTGCCGCCGCCGGTTAACCTCGTCTATCGCTGCCTTCATACTGCCGGTTATTCTCTCGGCATACATAATCACTCGACCTTTTATATGCCTCGCCGCCCGACCCATGGTCTGTATCAGCGAGGTTCTTGACCGCAAGAAACCTTCCTTATCAGCATCTAAAATCGCCACCAACGAAACCTCCGGTAGATCCAACCCCTCTCTTAACAGGTTAACCCCAACAACGACATCATAGCTGCCTTTCCTTAAATCGGTTAAGATCTCGACTCTGTCCAAAGTATTGATATCAGAGTGAAGATAAGCTGTCTGGATCTCTTCTTTAGCCAAGTAATCGGCCAGATCCTCGGCCATGCGCTTGGTCAAGGTGGTTACCAAAACTCTTTGTTTTTGTTTCACCGTTTCTTTGATCTCTTTGATTAGATCCGGAATCTGGTTTTTAATTGGTCTGACCTCAATCGCCGGATCGACAAGGCCGGTTGGCCGAATCAGCTGCTCAACCACTCCGGCGGCCAAGCTTAATCTTTTAGCGTCTTTTTCGGCTTTATCAATCTCCCAATCACTCGGTGTGGCCGAGGTATAGATAATCTTATCAACTTTATTTAAAAACTCATCAAACTTAAGCGGCCGATTATCCAAGGCACTCGGCAGTCTAAAACCGTAGTCTATAAGCGTCTGCTTCCTGGATCTGTCACCCTCGTACATGCCTCTTATCTGGGGCACGGTGATATGGGATTCATCGATAATGGTTAAAAAGTCATCTGGGAAGAAATCAATCAAAGTATTGGGCGGGTCATTGGCTGACCGGCCGTCAAAATAAATAGAATAGTTCTCGATACCTTTGCAGTAGCCGATCTCTTCAATCATCTCCAGATCATACATAGTTCTTTTTTCCAGCCGATAAGCCTCGATCGTCTTGCCCTGCTGATTTAAGAATTTAAGCTGTTTTTTCAAATCTCTTTTGATGGCTTTGATCGCCGACTGGCGCTTATCTTGATCGGTTATGTAGTGTTTGGCCGGATAGATAACAACCTGATGAAAGTTAGTCAGTTGTTGCCAAGTATCCAGAGCGATACTGTCATCAAGGGCATCGATGGCTTTTTGGTCTAAGATCCGGCCGGAAACCGGATCAAAAAGCCAGATGTTGGTCAATTGGTTGTTGTTTAACTCCAAACGGATGCCGGTGTCCATATAGGCCGGCCACAGATCAATCACCTCGCCCCGAACCCGAAAGCCGCCCCGCTTAAAATCGTAATCGTTGCGCTCGTAAAAAAGATGCAACAGCCGGGTTATAAGCTGGTCTTGGCTGATTGGCAGGCCTACTTTCAACCGCAAAAATGAGCGCTTGTACTCAACTGGCGAGCCGATGTTATAGATACAGCTGACACTGGCGACGATAATGACATCTTGGCGGGTTAACAAAGCCGTGGTCGCCGACAAGCGGAATTTGTCTATCTCTTCATTGATCGAGGCGTCTTTGTCTATATACGTGTCGGTCGCCGGCAGATAGGCTTCTGGTTGGTAGTAATCATAATAAGAGACAAAATAAGCGACCATGTTGTCCGGAAAAAACTGCTTGTACTCCTGATAAAGCTGGGCGGCCAAAGTTTTGTTATGGGAAATAACCAAGGTTGGCTTGTTGATCTTGGCAATGACGTTGGCCATAGTGAAGGTCTTGCCCGAACCGGTCACCCCCAAAAGCACCTGGTGCTTGGCCCCTTTTTCAAGGTTTTCAACCAGTTTAGCAATCGCCTCCGGCTGATCCCCGGTCGGCTTAAAATCTGATTTAAGTTTGAAACCCATAACCTACTATTTTACCAGGTTTAAGGGTCACTCTGCACCAACTTCGCATAAAAAAATACGAAAAACACCTCCCGGAAGCTTTTTTCTTTTTTTCTCAAACCTACAAATAACAGCCAAACAAAATACAGAAAAACATTCAATATAAATCTGAGGCAGACAAACCATGTGATACTATTATTTATATGCCAACCTTATTACCAACCTTGGATGATAAATGCGCCCTTATCACCGGCGGGTCAAAGGGCCTGGGCAAAGCTTTAGCGGTCGAATTGGCTCAAAAAAAAGCTCGATTAGCTCTGGTTGCCCGTGATGAAAAAGACCTAATCAAAACCAAAACCGAACTGGAACAAAAGTTTAAGATTAAGGTCAATTATTACGCCGGAGATGTCTCTGATCCTAAACAGGTTAAAAAAATAATTCGACAGGTTATGGATGATCTTGGCCAAATAGATATATTAATCAACAACGCCGCCATTTGGTGGCAAGGTGATCTTGAACAACACAGCAACACTAAACTCCAAGAGTTATTTCAGATTAACACCCTGGGCTACATTTACACAATAAAGTACGTCCTGGCCCATATGCGACGGCAAAGATCCGGACAGATCTTGAACATTATCTCGATCGCCGGGGTCGATTATGAACCGGACTGGGCTCCCTACACAGCCACCAAACATGCGGTCAAGGCCTTCACCGAAAGCATCAGGAAAAAATGTGCTCAAGACAACATTAAGATAATGGCGATTTACCCGCCGGGCATGGATACCCAGATTTTTAAGTCGGCCGGCTTTGATTATGGCAAGGCTGACTGGATGGCTAAAAAAGAAGACATCGCCAAAATCGCGGTCTTTATGCTTTCCCAACCAGATGATATTGTCTTAAACCATGTCCAAGTGAGAAAACTGGGATATAATTAAACTTCTCTTAATCCAATCATGATCGATTTTTGTGTATCCGATGACATCTTCCAAGAACTGCCAGAGTTAAAGATAGGCATGGTAACAACCCAAGGTCTTGACCAAAAGCAGTTAACAGGGAGCACACTCTTTCAAATCCACAAATTACAAAAAGTCTTAAGAACCAAACTGACCAAATACCCCACTTACAAAGACCTGCCTGTTGTTAAAGCCTGGCACCAGGCCTTCAAAAAGCTTAGTATTAATCCCAAAAAGTATCCACCGGCCATCGAGAATTTAATTCGGATCACTGCTAAAGAGATTGATTTGAGCCCCATAAACCCGCTTGTTGACCTAGAAAACTACATCTCCCTTAAATACTCACTACCGGTTGGCGGACAGGATTTAGCCAAAGTCAAGGGTGGCATCCGACTTGAAATTTTAAGCACTTCCCTGCCTTTTAGGGCCTTGGGCCGACAGGAGCCAAAGACAATCAGGGCCCGACTACCTGTTTACCGGGATCAAGATAAGATACTTTGCATCGCTCTTAATTCTAAGGATTGTGGAGAAGCTAGTTTTAGAGAGACCAGTACCGATATCGTTATCTTTGTCGAAACCCTTGGAAATGGGGACAAACTAAGCCGCGCCTTATCTGAGTTAGGAACCTACCTTAAGCCCGTCAGTCAACAGCTCGCAACCAAGATCTTTAAGGCTCCATTTTAAAAGCTTAAGTTGGCCCAAGGCCTCCCATACTAATAAGCAAAACCCAGTGCGTGTTATATAATAAACCAACATGCCTGGACACAATAAAATGGGATCCGGAAAATGAAGACAGGCCATATCTGACCGTTGATATGGTCATCTTCAAGAAAGAGGCAGGCCGGTTGAAAGTTTTGCTTGGACAAAGGGCCCCAAACCTGGCCGGAGCCGGCAAATGGCATGTCCCCGGCGGGCATGTTAAAGCCGGCGAGTCATTGATCAAGGCCGCCAAAAGAGAAGTTAAAGAAGAGACCGGCCTGGAAATTAATGTGGAACAGATCATCTGGCTTGAGGAAAACTTTGAAAATAACCGCCACCATGTCACTATCGACCTTCTTTGCCGCTTAACTAATAAAGATCAGCAAGCCCAAAACTTGGAACCGGATAAATGCCGAGGCTGGCACTGGTTTGACATTGACAACCTGCCAACACCTTTACGGAAACTAACCAATTTTTTCCCAGTTTTTAAGAATAAACATAAAGATGCCATCAAACACTGTTTGAGTTAAAACCTAAAGCTTTCTCTATTCGCTTAAACCAATAAAACCGCCCCTATGGTAACCAAAATCCCGGCTGCCATTTTCCTTGATAAATTTTTCCTTTCTTTCAAGAAACCTACCCCAAAAACCGCAAAAGTTTTGATTCATGCCACTTGGCTGTTAAATCAAAACTTATTTAGATTAGAACACACAGTCAATGAAAATAACAGACCCTACTATGTTTTTAAAGTTAATACAGATAGAGTGCAGTTGAAGGAAAATAAAAAAAGGCAAAAATTAGCCGATGGTCAATGGATTTATAAAGAAGAAAACGGGAATCAAAGGTCTGTGGATTACGATGACACCAAAGCTGAACCGAAAATCTTAATCTACTCGTATGAAGAAAAAGTTCCTGGCAATATGGGTCCAGTAATTATAGAATTAACCACCTCCCAACAATCCATCGAGGATCATATAATACACCGATCTATTAAAGGATGGAAGCCGTTTGATGTTGTAGATAAAGTCAGAAATTCTACAACTATAGGTTTTGTAACTTTGACTTACTACGATACTGAAAATGAAGGTAGGGGCCATGAAGTCTTATTAACGTTGTCTGAACAGAAATCAAGTCAGTCAACAATGATACGTTCACAGATTAGGGGCGTATATACAGACGTTCGCGTTATTGATGATTATTAAACTTACATGCATCTGAATTATACGTTTGGAACTTTGAGGATATGTGTTTTTGGTGCAAGAAAACAATCAGCCTCAAGCCTGGTCCTGATAATACTCCGGCGCCGCCCGGCGGCGGGCTTCCCCTTTTAGATATGGCATAAATAGGCGGAAGTTGTCAAGCTTCTCTTTTTGGTTATTAAAGGTGTAAAGCAGTTTGGTAATGTAATTATGCAAATCTTCAGCCACTTTGTAATCAATGTTTATAATCTTAAAATTTTTGATGTTGCCGGCTGACGAACGGGCGACAAAATAACCCAAACCCATAAGCGATTGGAACAGGCCTTTTTTATAAGCTCCACCGTCAACGATTTTATCCAAATTCAACGACAGGTTGTATTTATTCCATGGAGTCGTGTAAATTATCTTGGTCAATCGCCTGGTAGTAACGATAAAAATTGATTTCCGCCACAAAGTCACCACCCACCAACCGGCCACAACCAAAAATCCAAAACAAGTTAAAAACCAAAGAAAAAGAAAGTAACTATAGTTAAAATCGGAACCAACAAAGCTTGATATCAAACTTAAAACAAACTCGCCGATGAACAATAAAAAGCCGAAGGCAATAAATAGTAAAATTAACTTCGTTAATAAAATTTTGCCTGATTCTCGAGTGACAAACAAAATCTTTTCTTGAGTGTGTTGGCCTGGAAACTTAAAATCAGTGTATGGGAAGTTGAAACCATCAAATGTCATAACAATTATATTATATAACGATTAACACATAAATGTTAAACTAATTTGTGGAAGTTAGTCTGGAAACCAGAGATACAATACTTGATGAGGTTCGTAATATCATCAGCCATAAATACTGGTATTCCCAACCTTTTAATATCCAAACCAGTGTCGCACTTTTAGCCCAAGAACTAAACCAAATTTTCAAAATCCCAATAGAGTCAGAGGTCATCTTACGAGCTTTACATGACTGCTTCACAGACAACCTTACTCTCATCCATACCACTGGCCAACCTTTGGTTGGTTGGTTAAATCAAGAAGGCTATAATTGGGTTATTTGGACTGTGGGTGATCCAGATTGGCAAATTACTAAAGCCAAGCTGGCCGGTTTAATAAGTCATCAAGAAAATGATTGTGAACTTGTTGATTTTTGGTTAGCTGAAGATGATGGCAAGGGGGGTAAAACTTCATTATTGCCAGGCAATATACAAACAGCTCAAAAACATTCAAGTATAAGTACTGTTGTTGTTATTGATGACAAGCCGCACAATTTAGCTGAGGCTAAACAAATTATAAATCAATCCATGCCAGATTTAACCGTCATCGATTACCTTTTTAAATATGAAGACAGTCAAGCCGATACCCATGCTTTAACCATGTGGTTGCTTGACATAGTAAATAATAAAACCTCTACCATATTAATCGTTGATATGGATAATGTTTTAATCCCAACTAACCAGACTTTATACACTGTTTTTAGCCAAAAAATTACAGATCTGATTATAAAATCCAAAAAATAATCATTGTTTCTCTTTATGGATTACAAAGCAAATATATTTTTGGCAATTCTTTAAAAAATGTAGTAAGATTTGTATATGTTTTGCTTAGCGGCTTTAATTGTTTTTTCTATTTTAGGTGTCTTTAGCGCTACCCATCGGCAATTGGCTAAAGAAGCCTTTAACTGCGTCTTTCGCCGGCTGACACTGCGGCCATGCGACACCGGCTTCGATGATAAGATTAAGGGCAAAATCATAGGTAAGCTGTTAAGCAAATCTCCCAAGTTGGCCAAGGCTGTCCATCAGCATTGGGAGATAATATCCTGGCTATTGGTTATTCTTTTCTTTACCTCGTTATTTTTAACCTCAAGGAGCATTTACAACCTGGTCAAATACAAAACTTGTGACCCAACCAATCCCCAAAGTTGTGTTTTTAACTCTCAAGAATGTTCACCTTCAGACCACTGCAAACCATGTAACTGCGGCGAAGCTGAGTCTGAATGCCAATCACCTGACTATACACCCTGCCAAGGAGAAGAAAACTGCGATTGTGATACCAGTTGTGAAGTCAATCTTGGTTCTTAAGTTTTAATCTTAGTCTATAAAGGTTAAAGCTACGCCTTTTTTGCCGGCGCGCCCGGTTCGGCCGATCCGATGAACATAGTCATCATACGTTCCCGGCATGTCATAATTTATGACATGGGTAATATTTTCAATGTCCAAGCCTCGGGAAGCTACATCGGTAGCCAGTAAAATCTGAACCTTGTCGCTTTTTAGCATTTTCAAGGCTCGCAATCGTTGGCTTTGGCGCTTGTCGCCATGAATGGCGATGACTTTAAAGCCTCGCTTTAGCAAACTGGATTCCAACCTATCCACACCTCTTTTTGTCCGGCTGAAAATCAAGACTTTTTTAAATTCCGGTTTGATCAAAAGGTCATGCAAAAGATCAATCTTACTCCTACCATTAACTCTGACTACATCTTGGTCAACATTTTGGCAAGTAACGCCTGTTTTGACAGATACGGTAACCGGATCGGTTAAAAATTCTTGCATGATAACCTGCGTTGCCTTTGGCACCGTGGCCGAAAAGAATAATGACTGCCGAGGGCGGGATAACATTGAGACTATATGCCGAATATCATGGATAAAACCCATGTCCAACATTCTGTCAACCTCGTCCAAAACCACGTTGGTGTAATCGGTCAGCTTCAAAACTCGGCGCTTGGCCAAATCCTTAATCCGGCCGGGCGTGCCGATAACAAAATTCGGCTTGCGGGCAAGATAGCGAATCTGGCCGGACAAAGAAGTGCCCCCTATGCATAAAGTTGAGTAAATGCCCATATTTAGGCTAAACAGCTTAAATTCTTCTTGAATCTGGACCGCTAATTCTCGAGTCGGAGTGATAATTAAAACTTTTTGTTTCCGATCTCTGACCACTTTGGTAATCAACGGCAACAAAAAAGCGGCGGTTTTACCGGTGCCGGTGTTGGCAATACCAACTAAGTCACGGCCTTCTAAGATAGGTATAACAGCCTGGTCTTGGATCGCTGTTGGTTCATTAAACCCTCTTAACGCAACATTTTGTTTGACTTTCGGGTCCAGGTCAAAGTCACTAAAGCCATATTTAGGCTCATAGGGTTGATTGGTTTGGTTGATGGCCCTTTTAACCAACATCAACGGGTCTAAAGTAGTTGTTTTTTTATATCGCCGACTATTGTATCGATTCGGCCGATAGCCGCTGTACGATCTGTGGTTCGGTCGGTGAGAACCACGGGAATAACTTCTTTTAAAGTTTCTCATATTTTTCCTTTAATATAACAAGTGCTCAACGGAGGCGGTAAGATGCGAGGAGATGATTAAAACACTACCTTGGCTAACCGGCTCAAAACCAGCTTATTGGCTGATTAACATTTCAAGCTAACAAGAGATTATAACACATAAGCTTGACTGGTAGTTGCAAAGCGCTCTAATCTGATAACAGAACCCGGCCGGCCCATATCTGATATACTAGGAAGCTTATGACTATTTTAAACCTAGCTATCATTGCCCATGTCGACCACGGCAAAACCACACTGGTTGATGCCATTCTCAAGCAATCGGATATTTTCCGAGATAACCAAAAAGAGATGAACCAAACACTGCTTCTGGACTCAAACGATCTGGAAAAGGAAAAAGGTATCACTATTTTGGCTAAAAATACTGCGGTTTTATACAAAGGCGCCAAGATCAACATCATCGATACACCCGGCCATGCCGACTTTGGCAGCGAGGTTGAACGGGTTTTAAACATGGCTAGTGGAGCTTTGCTTTTGGTTGATGCGGCCGAAGGGCCTCTGCCTCAAACCAAGTTCGTCCTTAAAAAAGCCCTTGAAGCTAATTTAAAGATAATTCTGTTTATCAACAAAATCGACAAAAAAGAGGCTCGGCCAAAGGAGGTCCTGCGCCAGGTTGAAAATTTATTTTTAGAAATCGCCGACCGCGATGATGTGCTGGATTTTACCACCCTGTACGGCGTTGGCCGGGACGGCAAAGCCTATTTTAACTTGCCGGATAATTACAGTAGCGAATCGCCGGGAAATCTAGGCCCGCTTTTCGAAACCATCGTCAAAGAAATTCCCGACAGCCATAAAAACCAAGACAGACCCTTGCAGATGTTAATCTCTACATTAGATTATGACCCCTATGTCGGCCGTTTGGCCATCGGCAAAGTCAACCAAGGCTGTCTTAAAAAAAGCGACAAGATCTCATTGGTTAATCATAAGGGCGTATCCGGCAGCTTCACCATCACCAAACTTTATCTTAACTTTGGCCTTGAACGAAGAGAGGTTGACTCTATCGAGGCCGGCGACATAGCCACCCTGGCCGGCATCAAAGACCTGCAGATAGGCCAAACCATAACCAGCCCCGATTTCCCCAAAGCTTTGCCTGCAATCAAGATTACCCAGCCGACAATAAGGATTACCATCGGCCCAAACACAAGTCCGTTCAACGGCCAAGACGGACGCTTTTTTACATCCCGCCAGATTAAAGCTCGGCTTTACAAAGAAGTCGAGGCCAACATTGGCCTCAAGGTTACCGAAGATCCTGTAAGTAAAAAATTTATCGTCAGTGGCCGGGGAGAACTCCACTTAGCTATCCTTATAGAAACTATGCGCCGGGAAGGTTTTGAGTTTGAGGTATCAAAACCCCAAGTTATCTACAAGCAGATAGACGGCCAAAAATGCGAGCCTTATGAAGAAGTGACTATTGATGTTGACAAAGAATACGTCGGGGCCGTATCAGAACAAATAGGCAAGCGCCGTGGAAAGCTTCTTAATATGTACCCGATTAAGGGTGGCTTAACCCGCTTGATTTACGAAATTCCCAGTATCAATTTTGTCGGCCTACGCAGCCTTTTGTTGACTAATACCAGGGGTACAGCTGTTATTAACACTTACCTTATCGGCTACAAGCCGATCAGCCAACCAATCGGTAATATGAGAAACGGGGTTCTTGTCTCAACTCATACCGGAGTGGCTTTAACTTATGGCTTAGTTAATGCTCAGATGAGAGGTCGGCTTTTTTATGATCCAGGAGAGAAAATCTATGAAGGCATGGTTGTTGGTATAAGTTCCAGTGATCGAGATGTAGACATCAACATCTGTCGGGCCAAAAAACTGACCAACCACCGATCATCCGGCGAGGGCGTCAAAGCAACCTTGGAACCATCGATTAAATTCAGTTTGGAACAATATCTGGACTTTATCGGTGATGATGAGCTTTTGGAGGTAACTCCAAAGCACCTTCATCTGCGCAAGCGGTTTTTAACCGAAAATCAACGCCGCATTGCCAGACGGCAAGCCAATTAGAACAATCTAATTTCGAAGCAAGAGATCCATAATGTCGCCGGCCACATTCCTGGATTTGCCAAAAACAGGGTGATGGTGAATATCGATACCTGGACAATCATTTAACTCTAAAACCCAATGTTTCTTGCTTGAAGCATTATAAATAATATCAACTCCAGCGATTTTCATGCCAATAGCTCTAACAGCTTTAACAGCGGTTTGGCTAAGACTGCCGTTTATTTTGTCGGTAACATCTATGCTTATGCCGCCGGTACTGATATTGGCGTTTTGCCGGAGGATTATTTTTCGGCCCTTAGCCGGTATAAAGGTCAGCTTTTTGTTTTGTTTCTTTAAATTTCTTTTAATCTCGCCGTTTATCTTAATCTTACACATCGGCTTTTCATATTTTTTGCC
>JAJRVN010000004.1 GCA_024277325.1 Patescibacteria group bacterium
TGTTTAATTTAAGCTTGGTCAGAGATTGGTTCAAGGATCCGATTGTCAACATAGTTTCTTTTAATAATCAAGGGGGTGTTGTTTTCTCGATCAATAACCAAGCTAAAACGACTTATTTGTATCATTGGCAGGAGCCGATCACGTGGCAAAATCCCAGCATGCCCGATACCTATCTGACTTTAGCCGACATTACCTCATCAAACCAACCAAGTCTACAGAAATATCAGCGCTTGATTAAATTATTCGAGTACAACTTAGCTATTCCGATAAAAGGAGTTATCATCCAGAAACATGACCGCAAATGTCAGCTGGCCGGCCGAGAATGCTTAATCAAAAGTTACTTGACCGGCCGGTTGATAGACAAGCCGACTAGCAGTTTTGGTTGGCAGTATTTGGAATGGTTGAGGTTTAAGCGAGTGCATCAAGTTAACAACGATATCACGATTTTACCCAAAACTAAAGATAACCAGTTATCAACAGATGACTGGGACTTAACTTGGCGCTTGAAATTAGCGTATAATTCAAGCCAACCAACCGCGGCTCTTTTTTACAATATCAAGGACAAAGTCACCTTGGCTTGGTACCGGCGAGCCATAGCTAATATGGGTTGGCAGATAGTCCAGCAACGCTTTTTTGAGAATCAAGTCATAGATCAGAATTTGAAAGAAGATCAAAATTATTGTTTCCAAACTTCTAACGATAAAAATCTTGATTGGCTGTTAATTTTTTTCAGATGCCTTGATGATCGCCAAGTAAGCCAGATTCCCCTAGCGGACTTGAGGGCTGATTTTGCTATAATAGTACAGACTTTGTTTTATTAAGAAGGGTTTTTATGTCAGGACATTCCAAGTGGGCCAATATTAAGCACAAAAAACAAGCGCAAGATGCCAAAAGGGGTCAGCTATTTACTAAACTGTCTCGGCTGATTACCATCGCCGCTAAAGAGGGGGGGAGTCCCGACCCACAGTCAAATTACAAATTAAGACTGGCTGTCGAGCAAGCCAAGAAAGCCAACATGCCATCGGCCAATATTAAAAAAGCGATTGACCGGGTGTTTGGCGGTAGCAAGACCAATATAGAAGATGTGGTTTTGGAGGCTTTTGGTCCGGCCGGCACCAGCATAATTATTCAAGCAGTAACAGACAACCGCCAGCGTTTGATTGCCCAGATTAAAAATGTCCTGGCGAAGAATAACGGCAGCTTGGGTAAGTCTGGCTCAGTAGCTTATCAGTTTTCAAAAGTGGTCGCGATTAAATTGGGCCAAAGATTAACCGATGAATATATATTGGCCTTAAGTGAGTTTGGCTTGGTGGATTTTCGCTTAGATAACCAAACAACCGATCTTTTTTTTAAGCCTGAATCAGCCAACCAAGTCAGGCAGTACCTTGACCAGAAGCGGTTTCAAGTAACCGCGGATAGCATTGGTTTTTTGCCGGTAAATGAGATAAAGCTGGAAGCCAAAGAATGGCAAAAGCTAGAGACGTTGCTTAACCAGCTTGAGGCTAATGAGGATGTTTATGCGGTTTTTACTACTGGGACTAAGCTTTAACCATGAGGTTACCGGCGATTAGTTATAGATATAAACTACTGGCCTCCAGCTTGTTTTTATCATTGTTTTTATTAGCCGGTTTTTTTATCAATGATTTTAACCAGCGCTTAATTTATACCATTGTTTTGTTTGTTTTAAGCTTGGTTACTCATCTGGTGTCTTTTTGGCCGTACAAAAAGTTTGTTGGTACCTGGTTTTCTTTTATCATCCCTTTCTACTTGATTTCTGGCGGATTGTTGTTTGAGTGGTTATTGCCCAGCTCCTGGCTGGTTAATGTCATTTTTATCCTAGTAATCTTGATCTTGCTTTATGCTTCATTTTTATCGACTAACATTTTTTTAATCTCGGCTCGGAGAACGATCAAGTTGTTCCAGGCGGCCTTGGGTATTAGTTTGTTTTTAGTTATCGTGGCCATTTTTTTAGTCATGGATGCCTTATTGGCTTTTCGCTTAATGCCTTGGTGGAATTTCCTTTTGACTTTTATTATCGTTTTGCCGGTAGCCATCTATCTTATCTGGATGGTTGATTTATCTTATGGTATGAAGAAAAAATACTTGTATTATGGTCTCATTTTAGCCCTTTTATCGGCTGAGGCCGGTTTAGTGATTTCTTTCTGGCCAACTCAAATCACCATTAAAGCCATTTTCATCGCCAGCTTGGTCTATAGCTTTGGCGGTTTGTTTCAAGCTCATTTTTTGGAAAAAATCTTTAAGCAAACGGAACAAGAGTTTTGGTGGCTTATTGTTGTGGTTTTTGCCAGTTTGTTTTTGGTAACCCGCTGGGGAGGGTAGGGATGGTAAATTTTTAACTTGAAAGTGTCAACCTCCGGTGGATGACAGCCAAGAGGTCTGTGATTGAAGTAGTTTAGAGTTTGTGGTTTAATTAAGCCATGGCAGATTCAGGAATAAAAAGTATTAGCCAACTAGTGGGAGAACAAGGTAAGCAAACCGGCAAGCAATCTGGGGCCCAAAACCAGCAGAACTTAAGCCAGTTGTTAGATAATCTAATGGCTCAAACCGATTTGAACCAAGCTGGCGAAGCCGGCGGGATCGAAGGTACTGGCGGTTCTAAAACTGTCGGTCAAAAAAGCCAGACTAATAAGCCAAGTTCTGATGGTCAAGCTACAAGTCAAGAAGCCATGGCCAAAAAACAAAAGGAAGCCGAGCTACAAGCCAGATTACAAGAGATAATTGCCCGTTACAAAAGGATCCAAGATGAGATAAGGGTTTATCAGAAAAGGCAAGAGAAAGAAAAAAGGCAAAAAGAACAACTTGAGGAAGAAGAAAAAAAGAAAAAGATGGCTAACAAGAAAAAAAAGCAAGAGGCCGTAGCCTTACCATCAAGCCCGAAAAAAGGCTTTATGGCCGGCTTTTTAAAGAAGCTGTCAAGCGGCGGCGAGCAGGGTAGGTTGAAAGAGTAGGGAAGACAAATTTGAGATTTTGAATTTGAAATTTTTTTCAAGCCTAAAAGTTAATGCCTTGTGTAAAGGAAATGACTTCGACTTTTTTAATCCGGAATCAGGAAAACAGGAGTGGATGGTCCAGATCAAAAAGACCTCAGGATTATTATTAAGAGGCCTGTATTGGTTGTGACACATTTGAGAATTTTAGGGGTGTTAAAATTAAGCCTATGGCAAAGATTGAGTTTAATCAGGATTTTAAGCGGGCTTGGGAGTTGATTGAAAAGCAGGGCAAGAATGTCTTTGTTACCGGCCGGGCCGGTACCGGCAAGTCAACTCTGCTTTCATATTTTAAAAACAAAACTAGTAAGAAGGTGGTTATTTTAGCCCCAACCGGAGTGGCGGCTTTGAACGTTGGTGGTCAGACGATCCATTCATTCTTTGGCTTTGAGCCGGGCATTACTTTGGATAAAGTCGACAAGATCAGGGTTTCTCATAAAAAACGCCAACTGTATAAAGCTATTGAAGTTTTGGTTATCGACGAGATCTCGATGGTCAGGGCTGATCTTTTGGATTGCGTTGATAAATTCATGCGGCTGTATGGGTTGGATAAAGATTTGCCATTTGGTGGGGTTCAGGTTGTTTTCTTTGGCGATCTTTACCAACTGCCACCAGTGGTGACCGGTCAAGAAAGGCAGATTTTCAAGACGGCTTATAATAGTCCCTACTTTTTTGATGCCAAAGTTTTTGGTCATTTAGATATTCAATTGGTTGAGTTGAATAAAATTTATCGTCAATCCAATCCGGAGTTTATCGATATATTAAACGGCATTCGTAATCGGTCAATCACAGGTGAACAACTGCGCTTGTTAAATCGCCAGCACATACCTGATTTTGAGGTGGATTTTGATGTTGGCTATGTTTATTTATCCACCACGGTGGCCAAAGCCAGACAGATCAACGAGATAAACTTAAAACGCCTGCCAACAAAGGAAAAGGTTTATCAAGCTTATATGGAAGGCGAGTTTAATAAGCGGAGTCTGCCGGTGGCCCAGCAATTAAAGATAAAGCCTGGGGCTCAGGTGATGATGGTCAACAATGACCGTCAAAGTAGGTGGGTTAACGGCAGTTTGGGGCAGGTGGTCAAGATTCAAAAAAGAAGCGGCGAGGATGATGTAATCATAGTGTCTTTATTTGATAATGGTGAAGAGGTTGAGGTTTTACCTAATACATGGGAGGTTTTTAATTATGAATTTGACGAAGCTGAAAAGAAGATAACATCAAAAGTGATCGGCAGCTTGACTCAATACCCGATGATCTTGGCTTGGGCGATAACGGTCCATAAATCGCAAGGCAAGACCTTTAACAAGGTTATAGTTGATGTTGACCGGACCTTCGTCCATGGCCAAACATATGTGGCTCTGAGCCGATGTGTCAGCTTGGCCGGCTTGGTCTTGACCCGGTCGATTAACAAGCGGCATATCTTAATGGATTGGCGGGTGGTTAGATTTTTAACCGGCTTTAAATATGACCAAGCCGATAAAATCATGCCGGTTAAAGAAAAAGTTGCCCTTATTAAAGAAGCGATAAAAGATGGTCGGGAATTAAAGATTGTTTATTTAAAGGCTGATGATACCCGATCGGACAGAGTTATCCAACCGTATGAAGTTGGCCGGTTTGAGTATAAGAGGGTTGAATATCTTGGAGTCAAGGCCCATTGTCGCCTGCGAGGCAAAGACAGAGTTTTTAGAATTGACAGGATACTTGAGATAAATATAAGAGATTTTTAATAACAGGCTTTTGGTTTTTGCAGCCTTTTTCCTTAGAAGAGTAGGGGAGTTTGGTTAAAATATGTTCCTATAGTTAGGGAAGGGTAATGTACCTATAGTATGGTAATCGGAAGTATCCTATAGTAACTAATTCCTATCCCTTTATCTCTGTTTCACGCAATCTGTGAAATAAACCTAAACGATCGTCACTATAATACATATATATTATTGTAGTTTTGAGATTGTTAGTTAGGCTCTCAAAATTTCAGATGAACGTTGTACAGAGTAGAGAAGCGATGCTACCGGGTTCAAGATAAGTAAAGCCACCTTTTTCTCGATTGTTTTATAAAGTAGAATTTATTCGTCAAATTTTAGCAAAAACTTAAATAATATAATATTATTTAAGTCAGGTGAAAACTAAAAATATAGCAAGATATATTCGTCAAATTTGAATTCAGAGGTTTCTATTTTTAAAGCTGTGATTGTGGAAAACTTTTTAAATAAACAGGTCATTAGTGGGGAAAGAGTTAAAATTTATTCGTCAAATTTCAATTAATGTTTATTAATCATGGTTAAACAAGTTTAATTTATAAAAATAAACTTGATGTAGTTTGATATAGTCTGGCAATCAAACTAATGCGGTGAAAATTTGGTGAGTGGCTAAGAGTGATTAATGCAAAGTATAAAATGCGGTTTTAAATTGACTTGGTAAAAACAAGCTTATCTTAATTAATTTAAATTATTTTCAATAATAACCTACCAAGCCTTTGTTTTCATTTGTTTATTGGTTTTGGCCGACAGGCTAGGGATGGACAATATGTCGCACAAGATACATTTTACGAACTAAAATCAAGCTTCTCCTGGTACGAACCAAACTTGGATATTTAGGTTTAAGTTAGGGTTTTAAATCAAAATAAAACATTAACTTAGATTTTATTTTTTATTTTCTTTTTTAAATCCGCCCTGTTTGTTGAGTTTGGTTCCAAATAGCTCAAAGCATGATTTAAAATAAGGATCCGATTAAAACCCGGATACTTATGCATCTTAACCTAACTTAGTGAAGTGACGAATATATAGGCTTATTTTCCTTAACTAAAATTAAAACGGGATGATTAGTTGTATATCTTGGCCTTGAAAAATTGAAAAATGGGCCGATTATGCGGTACAACAGAGATCGCCTTATTTCTTTTTAAAGATTTTTACTCTTAAAATACCATAAGAATCAAAACTCTTCTTAATCGAAAGCAAAAAAGTAATTAAAATACTTAAAACCCCGGCGCTAAAGATGGCTATCATTATGGCGATTTGGTAACGAATAGCTGTTTGGGGCGAGGAACCGCCGATAATTTGACCGGTCATCATACCCGGCAATGAAACAATACCCATGGTAGCGGTTTTGGCCAAGACTGGCATTAAAGACAGCCGAAAGCTGCTTCTAAGAAAAGGAATTAAAGCTTCATATTGATTGGCCCCCATAGCCAACCGATAAAGGTAAAGCTTGCTTGAGTCGGTAATTGATTGATAAAACGAGTTCACAGCGACGATGTTAACGCTTAAAATATTACCTAAAAGCATGCCTCCCAACGCGATAAGATACCGGGCGTCAAAAAGATAATCAAGGTGAATTACGAAGTAATTAAAGTATAAAAGAATTGAAAATGTGGAGATGACAAAAGAAACAAAGACCGGACTGAAAATGAATTTTAATTTCAGCCGAGATCTGTTTAAGGCGGATAAAATAGCGGTTAAAATCATAAAAACTAACCAACCAAGGGTTAGCCATATATTATTGAAATAGAAAATGTATTTAAGGAAAAAGCCTACCAAAACCAGCTGAACCGTCATCCTGACAACCGAAGTGATAATTGTCTTAGTAATGCCCAGTTGAAAATGTAAACTGACCGAAATCGGAATGATAAGCAAAACAAAAGCCAAACCAAGCCCCCCGACGCTTATATCTGCAGCCATTTTTTCTCCTTAAAGTCAAAGGTTTTAACTTTGGCTTGCTTTAACCAAACAAGATCATGAGTAACGCTTAGTAAGGTCAAGTTAGCATAAGACAGAATCTCCTTTACGATAATTTTTTTAGTAGTTGGATCAAGAGATGATGTGGCTTCATCCAGAAGCATTATCGGCCGCTTGAGAAGTAAGGCGATAATTAAGGCGATTCGTTGGCGTTCACCACCCGATATGTGGTCACTGTTTTTATCGAGAATGTTTGGGTCGAGTTCAAATCTGGCCAATAAGTTGTTTACTTGGGTCCAATTAAGGCCGATATTCTTATTAGCTTGCAAACAAAAGTAGTCATTGATAAGTTGTTTGATTTTTCCCTGGCCTATTATTACATCTTGATCAACATAAGCAAAAAGAGTCCTCATTTGCCAGACGTTTTTTTCAGTTAAAGGTTGTTGATTGATGAAGATGGTACCTGATGTCGGTTTAGTTAAACCTAATAACAATCTGAGCAAAGTTGTCTTGCCAGAGCCGGATTGGCCAAAAATAACTACCTTATCTTTTGGGTAGATTTGCAAATTGAAATGGTCCAGGATTTTGACCAGTCGATTATTAGTTGAAGAATAATAGATGATATCTTTGAACTCGATGATGGGTAAAGTCATAATTAAGATTATAATCGGTTTCTTAAAATTTGATATATAGCGATCGAGCCGGCGATAGCTACATTAAGAGAGTTATGTTTGCCCCATTGAGGAATTTCTAGAATAACGTCGCTTGAATTTAGGCCGCCGGCCGAGACGCCCATAATTTCATTTCCTAAAATTAAAGCTATGGCTGTGGTAGTCGGTCGGTAAGTTAAGAGATTTTGACTTTTGCTTGATTGCTCTAACGAAGCGATCGTGACGTGATTTTGTTCTTGCTTAAGATCGGCAACAGCTTCTTGAATAGTGTCAAAATGCCGCCAGGTGACAAACCGGCTGGTACCCATATCGGTTTTATGGATATGGGGATGAAGTTTGATTGTCTTTGAGGTAGGATCGGGCTTGATGCCGGAATAGCCAACCAAAATAATTTCCTTAACCCCGGCCCCATCAGCGGTTCTGAACAATGTGCCAACATTAAATAAGCTTCTGATATTTTCCAAAACCAAATATATCTCTAATTTAGGTTTAGATGTTATTATCATATCTGCCTTGACAAGTGCTGTCTTTTTATTATAAGCTGAAATTAGGTAAAAGTCATTAATGGCAGTTTATTTTAGCAGTCTGTGGCTGTGAGTGCTTGTTTTCGGCTTTTTTACAAATTGACCAATGTATTCGTCAAAAATTGCCATAAAGGTATCAAAGTAGAGCAAACATTTGGTTTAAAATTGGAGAATTACTAGTTTTGCTCCCCTACCCTTTTCCGGATAGAAAAGATTGGAGATAAAATTCGATTAGTTAAAACCCCGTTCTTCAATTTTTTGCATTTGGTAGATTATTTGGCTTATTTCAGTCTTGTCTTTTTCAGCCTGGTTAAGCGCATCTTTTTTGGCATCAAGGTAGATACTTGATCCAGTTTTGTCATATTCTTTTTGATAAGATTCGGCTGTCTGTAAGTTAAATTTATAGAAAGTTTGGGCCGAGCTTAATTGGTAACCAAGATTTGTCAGTTGGTCATAGTCAGATTTTGTATAGCATAGATTTGAGGTGGAGTTGTCAAGATGGGTGACCTTATAGCGCCAACAGTTGCGCCGCCGACTGGTTTGAGTTTGGATATTGGTATTGGTTTTTATATCGATCTTTATCCGACCGTTCCCCGGCAGCTTGATGGTTTTGGTTTGTGATTGGTTTAAACTTTGGGTTGGGACGGAAGTATTGGTTGGTGAATCTGTTGTCTGTGGTGGAGTTGGTTGAGTTTGGTTTTGATCGTTGTTGGAAAATAGAACATCTTGGCTGATTTTTACCAACTTGGATTTGGCCTTGTCTAGTTGCCAATAAGATAACCAGCTAGTTGCTGGCTTGGCAATGTAGGTTATCAATAAGATTATGGTTATAACAATGCCGGCGATAATAGAAACCACAATCAATATTCTCATAATTTAAGACCTTAAGATATTTTACTCTAAATGCAAAATACTACAAACAAATCATATATCATTTAGGATCTTGGCTTAAGGCGGTTTTTTCATCCGGGAGTAGAAGAACTAGCAAACCCGGCGGCTAGATAGAAGAAGATCCATTGATTGATATTAATAACATTCAGTTGGGATAGGAATAAGAAGAGTAAGAATGAGTAAAACAAAGGATTTGATTCGGTGTCGGTTGCTCTCTTAAATAGTTTTAATATTTCCATGATTAAAAAAATCCAAATGGATAAGCCGACAACTCCTTGAGTTACTAAAATTTCTAAAATTAAATTGTGGGCTTTATCAACCCTAATATTGTGCAGATCATAATCATTTGGTTTCAGACTGGCTTTGAAACCAACCTCAAACCTTTCAATTCCCCAACCAAATAAAGGTTTTTGAGCCCAAGCGGTAATGGCTTTTTGCCAGATAATTTGCCGGTTTTCGAAAGGAGAACTCAGCCGTTGAGGAAAAACCCATAAAGTGACTATTAACACCATTAAACTAAATAGCAACACTTGTTTAGCTTTATAAAAAATAGATAAAGACAACCAAAACAACCAAAAAGCAAGTAAAGCACCCCTTGATTGAGTAAGTAAAATGGCTATGAAAAAGAGGATGCTTGAGAAGGTAATGGAGGTTATTCTTTGTTGGGAAAAATAGACCAGGGGAAATGACAGGGCCAAGAAACCGCCGGCAAAGTTGGGGTTGCCTAAAAAGGCCGTCATCCGGCCATTAAATGTATATATTTGCCAATTTAAAACGAAAAAAAGAATAGCCTGGACAAAAATCAAGCCGATTGTAACAAAGGCCGAGATGCGAATTAGTTTAATGATGACAGTCATTCTCAAGTTTATTTTTTGGCTATGGGAAATAAGAAGAAAGAAAAAGAAGAGAGACAATTGCAGGAGCAACCCGTGATAGCGGAAATATAAACCCCAAAAACCAAGAGATAAACTATGGTTGACAAAAGAAGAAAAAGTACCGGAAATAATTAATAGAATAAACAAAAGAGTTAGCTTATTTGGTTTGATTTTTGGAAGGAAAGGCAAACTAAAGACAAGGCCGTACAAGAGAGACGAATTATTTTATCAATCATCTAAGAAGCATTATAACAAAATCTCCTCGAGTACGGTTAGCTTTATCTATTGCAGTAATTGTTTTTAGTCTGCTTTTAACTGTAGTTTTTGCCCTGAAAGTAAAACGATTGGGTCAGTATTTTTTAAGTTCACCGGTTTCTTCCCCCGGTACAACACCCATACCTATAACGCCGATAACTCCACCGTCCATTGGACATAACACGCCTCCCAAGATATATCCTTTGAAAAATATTTTACAGATTTTATATCAGTATAAATATTTTAAAATTCGCATTGTTGTTGTAGATAGAGATGGTGATACGGTTCAGGTTAGTATGAGAGATTTACCAGAAGGAGTTAGTTATCGATGTTATCGTTTTTTGAGGAGCAACACTACTCTATGTAATCTTTATGGAAAGGTTCAAAAATCGGGTATTTATCGATTTACGGTAACAGCTGTTGATATCCGTGGCGGCAGGTCGAGCAAGCGTTATTGGTTAGTTGTTTTGCCAGCCAAACCTAATACGCCACCCCACATATATCCAAGGAGGCGCCTATGGCGCGTAGTCTTTAAAAATCGTTACTTTAGGGATAATATTTTTGTGGTCGATGCTGAAGGATATGATTTAAAGATAAATATTAGTGGCTTGCCTTATGGTGTATGGGCTTGGTTCCAACAAATGGATGTCGGTCAATACAATATTCAGGTGCGTGGTGCTACTCGTAAACCCGGAATTTATAACATTAAAGTTGAGGCTAAAGATAGTCATGGATTAAAAACAGTTAAAAAATATTGGTTACTTGTATTAAGGTAAAGAACTCCATTTATTGATTGAGTTGTTTAACCTCCAAAGTTGATTATCTTGTACAACCTTGGTTTAAGCGCTCGTTTGTAGAGAACGAAATAGGTGACTAAGCTATAATCAAGTTATGATAAAGGATTTGGATTATTGGCTGGAGCAGTTTGGTTTGTACCTGCAGATTGAAAAAAATTATTCACCCCTAACGGTGAGAAATTACAAAGCTTACCTGGCTTGTTTCTATGATTTTTTAACCGGCAAGAAAAAGATTAACTCCCCTACCCTGGCCGATCTAACCTTGGCGAA
>JAJRVN010000046.1 GCA_024277325.1 Patescibacteria group bacterium
TAAAAAACGAGAGTGCTCCGGCAATCGGTTCAAAACCTCAACCACCTTCCTATCTAACAGGCGGTAATCACCGACATCAGTCGGTATCGGTACATCGGACAAAAGATTGATAAACCTATAAAAACAATAGGCGGTAATCTTTTTAAACAGAGTGTCTTTTCTGGTACGACGTTTGGCATAAACAATATCATAACTCTTTTGCCACTTATCAATCAACTTATCGATCAACTCGGGCGGATCCTGAAGGTCGGCATCAATGGTAACAACCGCATCACCTTTGGTATGGCGGTAACCGGCGGTTAAGGCGATCTGATGACCGAAATTACGGGAAAAACTGATCAATTTGATGTGTTTGTTATTTTTAGTATATTTTTCCAATCTGGCCACGGTTTTATCTTGGGAACCATCGTCAACAAAGATAATCTCGTAGTTGTATTTTTCTATCACCGGCAAGGTCTGTGATAAGAAATAATCGATATTGGCTTCTTCGTTGTAAACCGGCACGACCAATGACAGCAAAAAGTCTGTTTTAGCCATAACAACTTATTTTATCATTTTTGTTTTTGATATAAGTCAAGTTCAACTTGGGTGCCATTAAATTTAAAAGCCCGAATTAGGTTGTAGGCTTTCTTGTCTAAAAGCTTTTGAACGTGGTCATCATCATTAAAAATGAACTTAGCATAATCAATGTGATAAAGTTTGTCTTGGCTGACTGCCTCTATCTGACTGGGGTCTAAAATTTGGTAATCGGATTTTAAATGGTAAAACTCTAATGGGGCGGTAGCGGGGTTAGGGATAACCAAAACCGCTGGTTGGGGGTCATGATTAAGCACAGTCACCGCTTGGCGCCAGTCTTCTTTAAAAAACTTAGGTTGTGAAATTAAAATAAAGACCGCAGTTAATTGGACTAAGAATAAATAGACAAAAATCAACGCTTGCCTTTTAACGGATTTTAAACCCAAAACAATCAAGTAAATAAAGACCGGCACAAGGTAAAGGAAGCGGAAAAAAGAAAAACCAAAACCAAAAAGGCCGTGAATAAAGGCAATGGCCAGTGTAGTTGAAAAAAGGTAGAAACTGGGCTTATCTCTGTTGGTTCCTTTAATAAACAAGAGCCAAAACGGAGCCGACAAAATCGAACCGATTATGTAAAAATAGAGCTTGGGCTCAAAAGAAATCCGACCCAAGGTAAACTTAACCAAGATAAACAGCCATTGCTTAAAGACTAAGGCCGAACCTAAAATCATCGACCAATTTGGCAGAGCGTTTAACATTGTTTGGCTGTTTAGCCATTGGAGATAAAAAATCCGCCCCCAAATTAAGCCAAAAGCCAAACAAGCTGCCAACCAGATTAAAAATATCTGCTTCCGGTTAATCTTATCTTGAGTTACAGAAATCAAAAACATGGCTAGTACCAAAAATACCAGGCTATAATGGGTTAAAAGCGATAAAACTAAGAAAATAACCATATAAACCAAATTTGGCCAGTCGAGTTTTTGTCTAAATATAAACCAGCGCCAATACCACCACAGCCAAAAAGCGATTAAAGCAGTTAAAATATAAGACCGATACTCGGACGAGTAATAAACCAACAAAGGTGAGGTTAAAAGCAAAAAGCCGGCTAATCTGGCCTGTTTTAAACCCAGTTTTGATTTAAGATTGAAATAAAAGCTGAAAAATAAAATCAAAAATATAGTTACCGGTATCAAACGCAAAATAAAATCTATTTCAAGGTAATCAGGTAAGAATCTTTGCCAAAGATAAGTCAAAAAATAAAAAAGCGGCGGGTTAAAGTCAAACTTGGCAAAGTTGGTTAAATAAAAACCCAAACTTTGACTGGCCTGCCATTGAATTGCCTCATCAAGCCAAAATGACCAAGTAGCCGGAAACAACCTCAAACTAAATAAAGCCAAAACAGCTAACCACCACATACCCTATTATTGTAAACCATTGTTAAACGCTAAATAATGGCTCTTAAGACCAAACAATGTCTTTTTTAGCTTGCGGAAAAATAGAGTGAGGCAAAAACCGCCATAGATACGATCTATGTTGTAAAATAGTTTGTATATTAAGAAGCCGTGGTGGCGGAATTGGCAGACGCGCGGGTCTCAAAAACCCGTTCCGTTTAACCGGAGTGTGGGTTCAACTCCCACCCACGGCACAATAAAGCTCAATAAGTATTGATAATTCCATCAGACTAACTCCAAAATCGGATTATCTAATTTTAAAAAGCCTGTAATCGTTCTTTATGGTGAAAATTATTTGGTTCTAGCTTCTATGGAAAGACTGACCGGTTGTCGGCCAACATAGCCGTTAATTAAGACAGCTCCTTGATATCTCCCACTCCAATTTTTATTGGTTGTAAAGGGGATGACAATTCTATCGGCATACTTAAAACGGGGAATATAGCCACTCCACTCTTCTACACAACCTGTGTTCCACTGACAAAACACGCCTATTTGGTGACCATAAACCGACCTGGCCGGACCACTACCCCAACCCCACCAATCTCCAAAATAACGAATAGTTAACCGATAGTAAGTGCCCGTTCTTTGAGTATTTTTAATATAAAGCTGTAAACTGGTATCTTGACCTGGCTTATACGGCTTGATAACACCCCATGCAGGTAATGACAAACTTGATCGAGCAGAAGTATCGCCCACAAATAAAAATAATAAAACTACCAAACTAAGTAATAATGAAACTCCTTGTTTTTTGTTGATAAATTTAAACATATTAACGTTCCTTGAATTAAATAATTGCAGACTTGATTATACTATAGGAATTAAAATAAAGCGAATTAGTTATTAAAATCAGAAAACAAGTTTACAAATTTTGCTTTACATTCTCAATCATTTTTGTATAAATCCTCAAATTATGAATCGTAGCCAAGCGCCAAGCCAAAGCATCTTTTATCTTAAACAGGTGGTGCAGATAGGCTAGGGTATAGTTTTGGCAAGTATAACAATCACATTCTTCATCTATAGGTCCAAACACACTTTTATAAACATCCTTTTTTACTTGAATAAACTCAAAATTATCAGGCTGATCAAATAAATTAACTTTATCTAACGATCTTTTAAACTTATATAATCTTTGGTGCCTGGCATCACGAGTCGGCAGGACACAGTCAAACAAATCAAAACCCATCTTAACCGACCGGACAACCGCCTCGGGGTTGCCAATACCTAAACCATACTTAATTTTGTCATCCGGCATAAGCTGGGCATCAACTTTAAGCATTTCATAATCCATTTGGCCAGTCTCATCGATCGGCCAACCACCCAAACCAAAACCGTCAAAACCAATCTTAATTAACTCTTTGGCACACCTTTCCCTCTGTTTATAATCAGTCCCCCCTTGGATAACACCAAACAATAAGGGCCTGTTATCCTTATCGTAGCCATGGTTTTCCAATTGTTTTAAAAACTCTTGTTTACATCTTTTAGCCCACTCGATCGTAGTATCAACACTTCTTTGAACTAAATCATCATCTGCTTCAGGTGGCGTAAAAAAATCCAAACAGATCATGATATCGGCTCCAATTCGAAACTGAGTTTGGATACTTTTTTCCGGAGTTAAAAGATAGGGTTTCTGCCGATTAAAGGTATCTAGATAAAAAGTCACACCCTTACGACTTATCTGGCCTAGTTTTTTATTTTTAAAAACCATCGACAAAACTTGAAAACCGCCGGAATCAGAAATAATCCAGCCATCCCAATTCATAAACGGCTTAATACCGCCAAATTTTTTTAATAAGTGACCACCCGGATGAGACAGAAGGTGGTAAGTATTAACTACCAAACCCTCCACCTTAGCCTTAACTAAATCCTGACTATCTAAACTTCTAATCACCCCGCGGGTAGCATCAGGAAAAAAAGCCGGCAAAGACAGCCGTCGGTCTTTAATAACCACGTTTTTTGAAGATCTCATACCCCTTATTTTAACGGATCATAGATTATCTTAACTTCATGACCAACATTGAAGCTAACAATCGTCCCTATCGGCAAACGATTAAATTCTGATTTTCTAATCGATAATGAAGCCAATGACACAGGCTCGGAAGCGATAACTAAAAACTTTTGATTTATAAAGTAACGAAGATGATAATATTTATCATTATCTTTATAAGATGTATAGACTAAAATCGATCGTTTATGGACAATAGCCAAATTGAGAGCTTGAACCTCTTGACTGTAGCTAATTAAGTCTTTGATTGTAGTTTTAAAAGCAGATTGAAGATCAAGATGAGTCCTATACTTTAAAAATAACTGCCAAATTTTTTCAGCTCCAATCTTGCCTTCAAGCTTGAAGGGTGGGGCGACTTTACTGAGAAAGCCGTTAAAAACAAAAGCAGTTTCTTTAAACCAATAAGGTTGATTAAACTCGACTTTATTTTTATGTTTTTTAAATGAGGCGCTTCTGGCATGCAGGATTAAAAAATCAGTCGGCGGCAGGTCTGTCATCTTGGCTGCCTCCTGCCAAATTGGTTTAAGAGAACGATATCCTAACCAGTCGGCTGATAAATTCATCTGCCAACGATTGCTTTTAAAACTTGAATTACCGGTAAGAATCATACCCCAACCATCTTGTTGACGATCACCATCAGGAGCTCGACTAGCTTTGGCCATCTGGGCAAAACTAACTAAGACTTTGGTTGCATCAAAGTTTTTTTGACTTAAACTTTTAATTATTAAAAAACGACACATCTCAATCTCCAAACAAATTTAATACTTTGGCTATCTTAGTCACAGCCATGTCTATTTCTTGCTTAGTAATGATATAGGGAGGTAAAAATCGGACCACATCACTGCCGGCTGGAATAGCCAAGATCGCTTCTTCTTGAAGCCGACGCAAAACTAGATTACGGTTAGATTTCAACTGAATCCCAATCATTAACCCCCAGCCTCGAATTTGTTTTACGATCGGACTTCTTAAGTGTCGCAGTTTATCTAAAAAATAAATTCCTTTCTGATTTATCTCTTCTAAAAAAGCATCATCAAGTAAGGCTAAAACTTGGCGGCAGGCTGATAAAACCAGGGGGTTGCCACCAAAGGTTGAGGTATGAGATAGTCTAGGAATCACATCAGCCACCTGGTCAGTTACTAAGGTAGCTCCGATCGGCAAGCCGGCAGCTAAGCCTTTACCCAAACAAATTATGTCAGGCTGAATCTTCTTATACCAATGTAGGTTCAAAAACCGACCAGTCCGACCGGTGCCGGTTTGGATCTCATCAACGATCAAGAGTACTTTATGTTTTTTTGTTAATAAAGATAATTTAGACAAAAAATCTTTATCCGGCAACCTGACTCCGCCTTCACCTTGAATCGGTTCAACCATAACCGCAGCAAAACCGTTATCCAAAACCTCCTCAACTGCTGGTAAATCATTATAATCAACAAAAACAGTCTCGATACCAAAGGGGGCAATTGCCTGCCGATACCTAGGGTTATCAGTAACACTTAGGGCTCCACGAGTTTTACCATGAAAACCAGCCTTGAAAGCTAAAAATTTTGACTTACCAGTGGCAATCATGGCAAACTTTAAAGCTGCTTCAACACTTTCGGCTCCGGAATTACTCCAGTAGACTTTAGTTTGATTTAGACCGACCTTTCTAATAATCTCCATACTTGCTTGAGCTCTAATGTCATCACTAAAACTAGAATGCAGGGACCACAACCGAGTTAGTTGCTGTTTGACGACTTGGTTAATAGCTGAAAAATTGTAACCAAAAATGCTGACACCATAATTTGACATCAAATCTAAAAAACGGCGCTGATTCTGATCATATAAAAAACAACCCTTACCTTTAACGAAAGTTAAACCTCGATCAGGGTAAGTTGCCAATAAATATTTTCGCTGCAAAAATCTATAATCTTTCATGATCCAACCCTCTTTGACTAATAATCGTACCTTGGCCATCTAAAAGCTTTTTGATAGGCTGCTGCCGACGGCCATCTCCCCAATAAATTCGATCTACCCCCGCCTCAAAAGCTTTAACCGCTCCTAAAACCTTTTTTTTCATCCGACCCCGGGCATACTTTAACAAATTTGGCAGCTGGTTTTTATCTATCTTGGAAATCAGACTTGTTCTATCATTAACATCTCTTAAAAATCCAGGAGCTTCAAATAAACTAATAATAGTTCTAATCTTTAAACTTTTAACCATAGCTGAAATAGCCAGATCACTGTCGGTATTGACTATCTCACCTTCTTTTGTAATTGCCGGTGGAGTAATAACAGGTAAAAAATCATTATTAAGTAACAACTTAATCAACCGGCTATTTATTTTATAAA
>JAJRVN010000047.1 GCA_024277325.1 Patescibacteria group bacterium
GAGCAAGATCGACCCCCATATTGCCTCGGTGCTTTACGCAGCTGACAGGTTTGAGAGCTCGGCCCAGATCAAAGACTGGCTAAATAATGGCTATGTTGTTTTGGCCGATCGTTATGTCAGTGCCAATCAAATTTACCAAGGTAGCAAAATCCTAGATGATGCTAAGCGACAGAAATTTATCCAATGGCTGGAGAAAATGGAGTTTGATATCTTTAAGTTACCCAAACCGGATATGGTTATTTTCCTTAATGTTGATATCAAGACCTCGTTTCAGTTGGTGGCAAAGGGCAGCAAAACCAATGCTAATAGGCATATTAACGGCCATAAAGATGTTCATGAGGCCGATGTTAAATTCCAGCGCCAAGTTTATACTCAAACTTTAAAAATGCTAGATCAGCTTAATAACTGGGTCAAGATTGACTGCTTAGATCAAGGCAAGCTTTTAAGCAAACAGGCCATAAATGATAAAATCTGGCAGGTTCTCAGCCGTTTTTTGAACTTGAAGAAGTAGTTGGTAATAAGATATGATAAAAACATGAAGCGATTGTGGTTGCCAAGTAAAGCCAATAATTATAGACCTTGGCTTCTTCATTTAAGAGGATTATTTGTTCTAGCCTTTTTCCTTTTAGCTGTTTTCCTTTATTATCCCAAACTTTTAGTTCTTGTGGCCCAACCATCGGTTTTGGGCAGTCAAACTCAAACGCTTGAAGCGTCTCGAATTATTGACTTAACTAACCAAATCAGATTAAATCAGGGCCTAAAACCACTTAAAGAAAACTATTTATTGAACCAAGCTGCCTACATAAAAGCCAAAGACATGCTGGCTCGCAATTATTGGGCTCATACGACTCCGGACGGCCAAAAACCCTGGTTTTTTTTAGATGAAGTCGGTTATGATTATGCCGCCGCCGGTGAGAATTTAGCTAAGAATTTCAGTTTGAGTACTAAACTGGTTGAGGCCTGGTATAGATCGCCATTGCATCGGAAAAATTTGCTCAATCCTGTTTACACCCAGATCGGCGTGGCCGTGGTCCAAGGCAAACTAAACGGAGTAACCACCAATTTGGTAGTTCAGTTTATGGCTAAGCCAAATGACCAAGCTTTTAAACTTGCCATTAAGTCTCAAAGTTTAACCAAAACTGTTTTGGCCAACCAAACCGTGGCCAAACCTCAACAACTTGTCCAAAAGCCAACAGAAATCACTCAGCCCAGCCGATTCAAGAAGACCTTGACCAGTTTAATTTTAATCCTGCTATTAGTTGCGGTGGCTCTAGACGTGTATTATGTCGAAAGACTAATTCCTAAAAGGTATCACAGCTACTCGCGGTTGCATTTTGTCTTTATCGTTTTTTTGCTAATTTTAGTTATATTGGTTCATCCTTCGGGGATAATTAAATAATGAAGATCTTGAACAAAAAATTATTGGCAGGAAATTATCTTTTTCATTATCTGTGGCTTGGCTTGATGGTGATTTGGTCTGTTGTTTTCCTCTATTTTGCCGGCGTGGCCATTGTTGAAGCTTTGTCAGCTTTTTTACTGGCTTTAACTTATTTTTTCTGGGGAGTTAGTTATCATTACATTCACAAGACATTAAGCTTAAAGTGCGTGGTTGAGTATTTGATTATGGCCCTTATCGGCTTTATCATTTTATCATTTGTTTTAGTTTAGGCTTTTGGTTTATAATCTAAGCATGGAATTAAATGGCCAGACTGTTTTGGTGACCGGTGGTGCCGGCTTTATCGGTTCGAATTTTATCCTTTATCTTTTGGAAAAATACAAAAACCTCAAGATCATTAACTTGGACAAGTTAACCTATGCCGGTAACTTGGAAAATCTGAAAACGGTTGAGGATGACCCAAGATATAGTTTTATCAAAGGGGATATCACTGACCCGGCTGTGGTTGGCCAAGTTATGGTTGGGATTGATATTGTAGTTCATTTTGCTGCGGAGAGCCATGTTGACCGGTCGGTCATGAACCCGGCCGAGTTTGTTATGACCAACACAGTCGGTACCCAAGTTCTTTTGGATGCGGCGGTTAAGCATAAAATCAAACGCTTCCACCACGTCTCAACTGACGAGGTTTTTGGTTCTTTGCCTCTTGATCTAAAATTAAAATTTAACGAGGACTCGCACCTTAAGCCCAACAGCCCTTATGCGGCTTCAAAAGCCGGTTCAGACCTTTTGGTCAGAGCCTATTACAAAACCTTTGGTTTGCCAGTAACACTTACCAACACTTCCAATAACTACGGCCCATACCAATTTCCGGAGAAGTTTATCCCCTTGGTTATCACTAACTTGTTGGAAGATAAAAAGGTGCCTGTTTATGGCCAAGGTATAAATGTGAGGGACTGGCTTTGGGTCAAAGACCATTGTCGAGGAATCGAGCTGGCCATCACCAAAGGCCGCTTGGGCGAAACATATTGCTTGGGCGGATCCGAGGATATGATCAATAACTTGGTCGTCATCAAAAAGATCTTAAAGATAATGGGTAAGGATGAAAGTTATATTACCTATGTTAAAGATAGGCCAGGCCATGATTTAAGGTATGCCATTGATTCGTCAAAAGCAGAAAAGGAGTTGGGTTATCGGCCAACCATCAAGTTGGACGAGGGATTAGAAATGACGGTTAAGTGGTACAAAGATAATCAAGGCTGGTGGCAAAGAGTCAAAACTGGCAAGTATCAAACCTACTACAAGAAACAATACGGAGACATGGGATGACCTGGCCGATTATTAATCTCAAAAATTATAAAAACCACAAGCTGGTTCATGATGTTGTTATTCGGCCGTTGGTGGTTCATAATGACCCAAGAGGCACCTTAACCGAGGTGATGAAGACAACCTGGAGTGATGTTTTTAACGCCGATAATTTGCCATTTAGCCAAAGCTATATTTCCTTTACCCAGTTTAATGTCGCCCGTGATGAGGATCTTTTTCATTATCACCCAAACGGTCAGCAGGATCGTTTTATCATTATCAAGGGTCAGGCGGTTATCTTGGTTTATGATGATCGGCCCGGCTCGCCGACCAAAGGCGTGTTAAATCTGTTTAAAGTCGATGGTTTTGAGAATCCAAGTAATAGTTACTTAGTCTTGGTACCGCCTTACTGTCTTCATGGCTTTTTGACCACCGC
>JAJRVN010000048.1 GCA_024277325.1 Patescibacteria group bacterium
AGCTTGTAAATATTATCGTAGCTGGTAATGAAGGGAGTGCTGTCTTGATTGGCATAGGTTAAGGAAGGCAACAAAGCCAGACTGATTAAAGCAAAAAAAAGATAATTTTTAAAAACTCTGACCATAGTTTCTATTGTGCCATAAATTTTAAATCTCAACAAAGGTAACAGCGCCGGGTTTTTTGGCATCAGGATGACGGAGTCTTGTACAAAATATGACTTGGGGTGGGTGAAACAGAATTAGAATAGGAGGAAGTTGTGATTTGGGCATCTTTAACTTATAATAAATTCATGAAGAAAATAATTCGGCGATTCATAGTTACGATAGCGGTTTTATACATTCTGATCCATTATTATCCTGGCTTTACTGGTTCCGGCAACTGGCAGTCATTGCTGGTAGCTTCGGCACTGTATCTTTTCTTGGAAGCGGTAGTTAAGCCGATTTTGCGTCTTTTTCTTATTCCTATTAATTTTTTAACTTTGGGGTTTGCTGGTTTTATCGTCAATCTTTTGTTGCTGTATATCTTTGTGGTTATTTCCCCTGGTTTTGATATCCAAAGCTTTAATTTAGCTTCAATGAACTTAGGACCTGTTGTTTTGCCTTCGATAGAAATTGGATACTTGGGTTCATTAGTTATAACCTCGTTTCTTATTGGTTTTATTAGCTCTGTTTTGCAATGGTTTTTAGTATGACAACAATGACGATCATTACCATAGCTCAGATAGTTTCCTCAATAATCTTGATCGTTTTGGTTTTAATACAAAACACAAGTGGCGGATTGGGTAAGACTTTTGGCAGTTCGGTTTATCATTCACGTCGAGGCTTGGAAAAGTTTACTTTCAACCTCACTATCATCTTTGCCGTTATCATGGTCGGCCTGTCGATTATTCGATTACTAGCTTAGGGGCATGCTTTATTGGAAGCGTTGGTGGTGGTGGTTGCTGGCTTTTTGGCAACGTTATTCTCAAATAATTATCTTTACTTCCCTTTTTGTCATCTTTACCACTTATATAACTTATAGATTCAACCTTTTGCCTCAGAGCGGTAAGAAAATAGCCCTAATCGGCAGATATAACCTAAACCAATTGCCTGATGAAGTCAGCTTAAAATTAAGTTTTGGCTTAACCAGAAATATAAATGGCAAAATCTCTCCGGGCATAGCTAAAAAATGGCAGATTAAAGACCAGGGAAAAACTTATGTTTTTTATTTGAACGACCTGATCTGGCACGACGGTCAAAAACTTAAAGCCAAAGACCTCCATTTCAGGATTAAAAATACCCAAATCCAGGCTATAGATGATAAGACTTTGGCGATTAAGCTTAAGCAGTCGTTGGCTTCCTTGCCGGCCTTTTTAACCGCGCCGTTGTTTAAATCAGGCTTGGTTGGGGTTGGTCCGTATAAAGTTAAGCATATTAGTGTGGGAAGGGATAAAAGTCTAAGATTGATTACTTTGGAACAACAGGGCCGGTCTTTGAGCTTATTAGACAAGCAGATTACCTATGTTTTTTACCCGTCATACAACCAAGCAAAAACCGCTTTTATGTTGGCTGAACTTGATGTTTTGCCCAATTTATTGTCAATTGAAGAATTTAAATCTTTTCCCAATATAAAAATCATTCCCAAAGTGGACAAAGACAAGGTGGTTGTTTTATTTTTTAACCTCGACAATGATTATCTCCAAGATAAAAAATTCCGCCAAGCTCTAGCTTATGCCACTGATAAATTTGAATCTCAATATTTAAGGGCAACAGGACCGTTCAATCCGGAATCTTTTTATTACAACCCTGATGTCAACAGGTTTGACTATAACTTGGACAAGGCCAAAACCTTATTTGCCAAAACCGCCATGGCTACCGCCTCGGCCCAAGAAAAAATCAAGCTAACTTTGGTAACTCCGGCCGAGTTTTTATCTTTGGCCGAAAAGATTAAAGACAGTTGGCAAAAAATTAATAATAGGCTGATAGTTAAACTTCAAGTTTCTTATGAAACCAGTCCCCGGTTCGATGCTTTAATAAAGGTTCAAAGCATCCCCCTGGATCCGGATCAATATTTCTTATGGCATTCAACTCAAGAAAGTAATATTAGCCGATTGAAATCAGCTAGGATAGATCAGTTTTTAGAAGACGGTCGAAAAGAAATAAGTGTCAATAAAAGAAAAGAGATTTATAACAATTTTCAAAAATACCTAGTAGATGAAGTGCCGGCAGTTTTTCTTTTCCAACCAACCACCTACACTATAGAGCGCCAAAGAGATATACTTGAGCTTTTACAGATAAAATGGCGACAAATAAAACAAGGTTTAGTTATCTCAAGAAAATAAGAAAAAGCCTATTAAAAAGGGCTATAAAATAATAAAAACCCCTCGGGATAGCTCCAGAGGGGCAGTTATCAAGGAGATTCTTAACGTAATAGGCTTTATAGTGCCTAAAACCTTAAGATCTGTTTACATTATAGCATATTATATAGGTATGTCAACAGCACAACTAAAATACTAATCTATCTCATATAAAATAGGTTTTATTTAAAATACTAGAGGAACTTCTTAAGTAAAAAAGTTGGTGATTTAAACATTCCTTTGCAATTTAATGATTTTTAATCCTAGTCTTAAAGTTACTGCTATCAAATGTATCATTCCCTATGGCGGACTGTGATACCTATTTATTTAAGGTTTGCTTCAGTTTTTCTTGTAAAACGTGTCAGCCATGACCGGTTTTATGAAATCGCCGGAAGGCGTCGGTTTTGTTTTGGCAAACTTCGTAATAAATTAATTTAAATTTAGAATGGGCTTTAAGAAACCAGCCCCTTTTTTGATTTTATGATTTTTAATTCTTTGTTTAAGATTGGAACTGAAACCGATATACAATTGATTAGTATCCAAAGTTTGTAAGACATAAACAAAGTAGGGCTTAAGTTGCCGGGCAGGGATTCGAACCCCGAACAACAGCTCCAAAGGCTGCTGTGATACCATTTCACCACCCGGCATTCACATCCTAAACCATTTTATCAAATGACCCCGATCAATCCGCCCCTATGGTGGACTGCTGATATCATTTCACCTTCTGGTATCGGATAAGCCTTCTGTGCCGCGGGTGGGAGTTGAACCCACACGAGTTGCCTCACACGCACCTCAAGCGTGCGCGTCTGCCGATTCCGCCACCGCGGCTAAAATAAAAATGTGGCGAGGGGTGGAGTCGAACCACCATCTGATGTTTTTCAGACACCCGCCGTGACCACCTTGGCTACCTCGCCTTTATGCTTAGATTATATAAGATATCTGTGCTGGGGGCAGGATTCGAACCTGCGTAGCCTTACGGCGCCAGATTTACAGTCTGGTGCGATTGCCCGCTCCGCCACCCCAGCTTGATTTTCTATTATACCTTGTCGGGGAGACAGGACTTGAACCTGCAACCCCACGCACCCCATGCGTGTGCGCTAGCCATTTGCGCCACTCCCCGTGTATTTGATTTTAAAGAGCTATTTGTCGGAGAGGCGGGATTTGAACCCACGACCTCCTGCTCCCAAAGCAGGCGCGCTAGCCATCTGCGCCACTCTCCGTGTATTAAAGGTTCTTAGGCAAGAGCGGGAGACGGGGGTCGAACCCGCGGCCTTCGCCTTGGAAGGGCGACGCTCTACCAACTGAGCTACTCCCGCAATGTCAATAATATCTAAATAGCTTTTATTTAAATAATGTGAGCCCGGTGGGACTCGAACCCACGACACCCTGCTTAAAAGGCAGGTGCTCTAGCCAACTGAGCTACGGGCCCAAATACGTTAAGCTACAAAGGTATTATAAATGAAAACGGCCAAAAACCCAAGCTTCGATATACTATAATTGTAAACTTTATCATGAAAGCTAAAATTATATGTGTCGTCTTTGTTTTATTGCTTTTTTTAACGGTCTATTTAAGCCATCAAGCCAATAATCAAAAATTAGATAACCCTTTTTTGGTTCAAAGATTAAAAGAAACAAAGGAAAAAACATATTACCGCCCGACTCCTACGCCCCAAACAATCAAACTTGTTTTTGTTGGCGATATTATGCTTGATCGGCATATCAGACTTAAAGCTAAATCTCAAGGATACGATTTTATCTTAGCTAATCTGTCGAGTTTGTTGACTAGCGCAGATCTAGTAATTGGCAATCTGGAAGGGCCGATCACCAATAGGCCATCGGTCAGCATCAATAGCCTGGTTGGCGGCCCAAAAAACTACACCTTTACTTTTGAACCAAGAGTAGTTAAGTTTTTAAACAATTACAATATCAGGTTGGTTAATTTGGGTAATAATCATATCTTAAACTTTGGCTTGGCAGGCTTAAAATCAACCCAGAACTATCTTGATCAGGCCGGAATTGATTTTTTCGGTTACCCGCCGGCCGGTGAACCGTCTTTTTTAATCAAAGACATCAGGGGTTATAAGATTGCTTTTGTCAATTACAATCAATTTGCCAAATCCGGCCAAGAACAAACCTTAGCCGATATTGAAAAGGCCAAGATCAAAGCGGATTTTATCATTCTTTATACTCATTGGGGTCTCGAATATCAACCTGTCGCTAACCAAACAATCACCAGGCTAGCCCATCTATTTATTGACCAAGGAGTGGACTTGATCATTGGCTCTCATCCTCATGTTATTCAGAACATAGAGGAATATAAGGGCAAAAAAATTTATTATTCTTTGGGCAATTTTATCTTTGACCAGTATTTTAACTCCCAAGTTAAAAAGGGTTTAATAGTCAAAGTGAAGATCAATACGACAACTACTCAAGCAAATTATGAAAATTACTACGTCAAATTAAAAACTAATGGCCAAACTGTATTGACTAATTAAATCTCCAATTCGTTATAGTAAACTTAAAGTATGAAAATTAAAGATTATAATTTAATCATACTCAATCGGAAAAAGGTAAGTGATGACCTGTATCTTTTAACTGCTGACAAACCTCAGGGTTTTGATTATTTGGCAGGTCAGTTTGTTATGATCCAGGCCGAGATTAAAGGTCAAACGGTTCAACGCGCCTATTCTTTGGCTTCCCACCCGTTTGAGAAGTTTTTAATGTTTTATATTAAAAAAATCCCCAACGGCTTAATGTCAAATTTCTTATATCAACTACCCATAGACAGTCAATTGCGTTTTAGCGGGCCGTTTGGCGCCAATACTGCCAAGAGGCTATCAAACCATACCCACATTACCTATATAGCTGCCGGTTGCGGCATTGCTTCGGTTAGAAGCTTGGTTTTGGATATTAAAGATAAACGAGTCCAAACAGTAGTCCATCAAGAAAAATACGAATCCAATCTAATCTGGCAAGATATCCTTAACAAATACAGCCGATATCTGCCGATTTTATCCAGGGATGACAAAGATAGATCCTGCTGGCACGGCCATGTCCAGGATTTCATGGATGAAATTGCGGCCGATAATACCAGTTATGTCATCGTCGGCCCAGCTGATTTTGTAACTTCAGTTAGAGCTGAATTGGCAAGGCGCAGGCTGAATAGTATAGAAATACATGTCGAGCAATATTAACATCCTACACAGGCAGGAAATCTACAAAGTAGACTTCAAGGAAGTATATAATTTGAATCGATTTTGAACTAATTCATAAATTTTGGGATTATCTGGTCTTCTTTCTAGCAAGCCTTTGTTAATGCTGGTTTTTTTGATGATGTCTCTGGCTTGGTTACGGTTAATTGGTATGTTATCAACTAATTTAAACCACTTAATCAAGCCAAACATCAAAGCGTTTTTAACCAATTGTTTCTCATGTTGATAAATATATTGGCGTAAAAATAATCCTAAATTACCGGTTGTGATTGAATCTTCAATCTTAATTAAATCTATGACTACCGAATTAGTTTTTGGCACGGGATAAAACTTGGTTTTAGATACTTTAGTGATTGTTCTCAATCTAAAAAATGAGGCGAAAATAGGATTGTGGTAAATCATGTTTAATGATTTGAGCGGGATGGTTAAGATAACCTTGTCATAGATCAAAAAAGTTAAGTTATGAAGCAGAGGTTCAAGCAGACTGTATGGCACATTGGCTATGACTTTATTGTATTCTTTCGTTTTAAAATATTTGCCTCTCAGCTGAAAATAAGACATAGCGCTGGAATAACGAACCTCTACATTATTTGGCAATTTGTCTAGTATTGGACGAAAACGTTTATCTATCTCAAAAGTGATAACCCGGCCAGCATATTGGCTCAACTTATAAGTTAAATTGCCAACTCCGGCACCGATTTCCAACACAACATCTGTATGTTTTAATTGAGCTGATTGAACAATAGTATCCAAGATTTGATCATCTATTAAAAAAAATTGATCCAAGTCAGGGTTAGGCTGGATACCATATATATCTAACAATTTCTGTATCTGCATGCTTTTAGTTTATAATAAACTCATGACTTTAAACTTAATTAGAGAAGAACATCTTAAAGTTTCTTCATTACATAAAGTTTATTTTGCCGAGTATGGCGACTCGCAAGGAATACCGGTTGTCTTTATCCATGGCGGGCCGGGAGATAAAGGCAAAGTTTCCTACCTTGATTATTTGCCGGAAGATTTAAACTTTAGGGCCATTCTTTTCGACCAGCGTGGCTGTGGCCAAAGTTTGCCCGTGGGAGAAATAAAGCAAAACACTACGGCCGATTTGATTGAAGATATAAACAAGCTTAGACAACATCTGAATATAGATAAATGGTATGTTGTCGGGGGCAGTTGGGGTAGTACCCTAGCTTTACTATATGCCCAAGCATATCCAACACAAGTGATCGGCCTGTTTTTGCGCAATATTGCTTTAATGAGATATCAAGATCTGGCTTGGATTTATTCTGAAGACGGAGTTGGCCGATTTTTTCCCGACAAAAAAGAAAGGCTTAAAAAATACATGGAAAACCATAAACTTGATTGGTCGAATTTAATTTCACACGTTTACCAAGTTCTTCAAAGTAATAGTCTAGTTCAAAAAAAGCAGACGGTAAGTTTATTGTCCGATTGGGAGTGGGGAGCGATGAATCTAGATGTTCCTATACATCAAATTAGAGTGGAAGAAATAGATGAAAAATGGATAGCCTCATTTAATATATATATTCATTATGCCTTTAACCGCTTTTTTATCAAAGAAAATCAAATCTTAGACAATCTTGACAGAATCAAAAACATACCAACCACCATTGTTCATGGTCGTTATGATATGCTTTGCCCGCCAGAGCAGGCATATTCTTTACATAAGAAACTGCCAAAATCCAAGCTTGTCTTTGTCAACTATAGCGGTCATCTTATGGGCTGGGACGGCAAACTATGGTTTAAACACTTGATTTTATCGACAATTGAAGCTTAACTAGATTAGTGATTGTCTTGCTCAAACCAGTAAGTTGGTTGGCTTTTTATACGTTCATAAACATTCAACCAGCCGGTAAATAGAGTTTGCAAACCAATCGCCAAAGAATAGCCCAGGAGGGCCCCTTGAGTATGGGGAACCGTTGCCATTAAAGCCCCTTTGGCCAACGGCACTATTCTGGAAAAGAAAACAGACAAACATGGTTTTTGGCTGATAATGTTAAGAATCTGAGTATCAGCACTGGTTATCCAACGATGTTGTTTAAGTCGATTGTATTCCAATAAAGATAAACTGCTCAAACAAACGACCAGAAAGCTAAAGTTGGCCAATTTTGATATCTGCTGCCAGTTTGAATCGGTTAATTGATGGGCTATTCCCAGGCTGGCTACGCCATACTCAACCAAGGCCACAAAGGTCCGAGCCAAAAGTGATTGAGGTAATGTTTGAATCAACCGTTGCCTTCCTTCTGAAAAATTACCGTTTCTGTTTAAACCTGTTAATAACCAGTATGTTTCTCTGGGGGATAATTGAGAAATAACTTGGGAATATGTTCTGGTTAAGAATAGGGTCGATTTGACATGGTTTAGCCAACTATGATGTTTGTCTATTTGGAGCTCATCTAGTTTGTGGTAGAGGGTTAAAGCCTGCGTAAAAGTTCTGGCTTCTGTCTGATTCAAGCCGTTCCTCTGAACAAACCCCAATAAATTATTATCCTGACTTGTTACATAATCTAAAACCAAGGCCCAAGGAGAAAACTTGGTTAATTTATCAAATCCCAAACTGTTTTCTTGAGTCCGTCTTAAAGAAACGGCTAAACTTAACTGTTCCGGTCTCATCTTATCAATTTTAAATGATGGCACAATAATTAACCTTTGATGTTAAAATAAAACCAATCAAATTCGGGTCCGTAGCTCAATTTGGCAGAGCAGCTGCCTCTTAAGCAGCTGGTTGTGGGTTCGAGTCCCACCGGGCTCACAAAGTTAAATCAAAAGTAAAAAATCAGATGTATCAGCCCATCGGCTGATGGATGTTTGATAGACAATAGAAAATGGAGTAGTAATGAAACAACACATTAACATAAAAAAGATAAAAGTGGTGATATAAAAAGGCAAAAGTGATATAATTTTATTGTTGACAAAAGCGGGAGTAGCTCAGCTGGTAGAGTGTCTCCTTGCCAAGGAGAAGGTCGCGGGTTCGAATCCCGTCTCCCGCTCAGACAGCTGCAACAATATATGTGGTAGTGACATGTAAAAATTAACCAGAAAAAGTATTGATAAGCTTAATCAATCATAAAATTAAAAAAATATACTCTTCATATCCTGTCCCCAAAAACCTGCAACGGCACATGTTAATGGTTGCTGAAGTGGCTAAAGTTATATTTGATAATTGGCAAGGTCCGTTTATAGATAAAGAAAAACTGATTTTAGCCGGCTTGCTTCATGATATCGGCAATTTGGCCAAATTTGATTTTAAGCAACCTTGGTTAAAATTACCCAACAAAGAGTTGTCCTATTGGCAACAAAAACAAGTGAAATTTTGGCAAAAATACGGCAAAGACGACCATGTGGCAAGCCAAAGGATACTTAAGGAGCTAAGCATTGATCGTGAGATTCGAAATTGGATCAAGCAAAAAACATTTTCCAATATTATCAACTTGGTGGCAAAGAATAACTTTTGGCCTGTCAAAGTTCTGTTATATGCTGATCTTAGAGTTTTACCTACAGGTATTGGTTCTTTGGAAGACAGAATTGAAGATATCAAAGCTCGCATGCCGCATTATGTCAATCGGCCGGATTTTAATGAAATGATTAAAGCGGCTTTTTTATTAGAAACCCAAATACAATCAGTTACCAAGATTAATCTGAAGTTTTTATCAAACTACCTGAAATAGTTTAAAAACTTATTCTTTAATTCCTGATAAAGATTTTGTTTGTATCTGCTGTATTTTAATCTGTTTCTGAAAGGAATAGCCATATAGTTAGTTTTGGCTTCCGGCACATACCACAAATAACCCAACCAATAACCGGTTTCTTTAAAGTTGTCGGGAATATAATCCAGAAGATAGCCTTGACTGCCGGGAATTAATTTGGCAAAAGCGATTTTTTGGTTTTTAACTATGACAACCGCTTCCTGCCAAAAAACCCTTCTTTCCTTTCCCTTAGCTTTGACCATCAATTGCAAAAGCTTTTGGCAGCGTTGCCTATCGTTTAGTTTTTCAGCCATATCAGTTCCTCCCAAGCGCTTGGTTAAAACATGATTCCAATTTTTACCTAGAAAAGGAATTGACACTCCACCATCAGAAGCCATAACCCACCTATTCAGATATTTTTTAGATGTTTCCAAAGCTTTCAATTTGGCATTGGTAAAAGATCTAGACTGCCTTCATTAACTTTAAGCGGAACTTGCTTAAGCCTTTATGCTCAAACGGTCAAAAACCAACTTAAAATCCCTTAATTTGTCTTTATTGTTGGTGACAAAATAAATTGTTGGCATATCCTAATTATAAATCCCTAAAAAATTATCACACTCCCGGAGTGTGAAGGAAAAAGTGGGGATTTAGTCAATAAGGCCGGTTTGTTTCTGCCACAAGTTCTTGTAAAGGCCGTCTTTATGGATCAGTTGGTTATGGGAACCGGATTCCAAAACTTTACCTTCATCAATAACCACTATCTTGTCGGCGGCGACAATGGTAGACAGCCTATGGGCGATAACAATCGTGGTTTTCTTTCTGGCCATCTGCCAAAAGGCTTCTTGAATCAAAGCTTCCGATTCACTGTCTAAAGAAGATGTAGCCTCATCAAAGATAATAATCTTGGGATTTTTCAAGATAACCCTGGCTATGGCGATTCTTTGCCTTTGGCCGCCGGAGAGTTTAACTCCCCGTTCGCCAACTAAAGTATCCAAGCCTTTGGGTAAGGTTTTGATAAACTCCCAAGCATGGGCCATCTTGGCAGCGGCAATGATTTCTTTTTCACTGGCATCGGGCCGGCCGTAGGCTATATTAAAGCCTAAGCTGTTATTAAACAAAACCGGCTCTTGGGGAACAATGCCAAATAAAGCTCTTAAGTCTGACTTTCTGAACCGCCTGATATCGATGCCGTCTATGGTAATTTTACCCTTTTGGATATCAAAAAAACGAAGCAAGAGCTTAACCACGGTGGTCTTGCCGGCACCCGATCGGCCGACCAAAGCCACCGATTGGCCCTGGCGGATATGTAAGTTCAAACCTTGGAGAGCATTCTTTTGGGTTTCGCGATAGATAAAGTGGACATCATCAAAGACGATCTCGCCCTTAACCGAAACATTTTTAACCGGCCTTGCCGGATCGGTGATTAAGATTGGCTCTTCCAACAAGCTAAAATATTTTTGGATATCAGAATAGCTTTTAACCAGTTCTCTCAGGTTGTAAATCAGGTCAAAAAACTTCCAATAAAAGGCTGAGATAAAGCCCAGGATCATAATAAAATCAGCATCGGTCATCTTTTTATCAAATACCTGGTTGATGCCAAGATAGGTGATGGCCAAAAGCAGGGTGTTGCCAACAACGCCCAAGCTGATATCAATCAGCCTAAATGAATTGGCATACCGCCATAGTGATTTAAACCAGGGTTTAAAAGCTTGTTTTAATCGCTTGTACTCATAGTTTTCTTGGGCAAACAGCTTGACGGTTTCATAATTTATCAGATTGTCAACTATGATTCCGGAAATCTTGTCTTCTTCGCGGTTGAATAGGTTTCTGGTTTTGATATTGTGTTTTAAAAGAAAATAAATCAAAACCGCGTTTAAAACCATTGAAGCTAGAGTAACCGAAACAATTAACCAGCCAAAAAAACTAAAGCTGACAAGAATGATAACCAGGTTGATAAATATTCTGGCAATGATATTAAATTTGTGAAATAAATTGAAAAAAGCCAGATCGCCCCGTTTAAAAGCGCTGATTAATGAACCGCTGTTTTTATTGAGGTGGTAGGCCAGGTCCAGCTCTTGGACCTTTTTAAAAACCGCCAGCCGAGCATCTCTTGCCGCCGGAATCAAAACCATATCGCCGACAAAATAAGTTAAAAGGTCTGCTATCAAGTTGCCAAACCTGACAAAAGCGTATAAAGCAAAGATATAGATTACATCCTGCCAAATTCCGGTAGGCAAAGCCCTGATGAATTCTCGGTAGAAGAACGGTTGAAGGCTGTTTAAAACGCCCAAACTAACCAAGAAGAAGGCAAAAACCAGAAACTCCTTCTTGTAAGCAAAGACAAAGGACCAAAAATGACGCATGACTTTAGCAAAAGACATAAAAGAAAATATAACTTAATAAAACAGATAATCTTCACCGGCGGCCGACTGTTTTGGGAGGCTAAAAGAAACAAAAACAGTGGCTTAATTATATCACAAACTCACAAAACAACTGTGAATTTTCGGTTTCTTTGTATAATTAAGCTGTTAACATTTTAGGCTAGGGCGATTAGCTCAGTTGGCTAGAGCGTTCGGTTTACATCCGAAAGGCCGGGGGTTCGAGTCCCTCATCGCCCACTTGACCAAGCAAGCTCCCGTAGCTCAGGCGGATAGAGCGACTCCCTTCTAAGGAGTAGGCCGCAGGTTCGAGTCCTGCCGGGAGCGCCAAGTAACGTTAATGTCATCAAAACTTACATTAATTCCAACTTAACCGACCACGATCTTGTTTGGTGGGGCATTAATTGGTTTTCTTTGTTATAGATATCATCATCTATTCCGTTTACCGGTTCGAGACAAACGAATCCGGCCCCGTTAGGAGACCAGAGCATAAACTGTTTAAAACCAACTTGTTCAAGACTTATCTTTCCCCAACTAAACTCGATTAGATTTCGGTTTTGTATCGGGTATATTGATCCATCCGCCAGCCATAAATTTGAATCAATCTTTTGGGAATCAATCTTAATCTCCTTCTTATCTCCGGCCAAAAAATAAAAATGGATGCCGGGATTGACAGACAAAGCCTTATCCGCCTTGTTTTCTAAAACTAAATCATACGTCAGGTAATGAGTATCTAACTGAAATTCTTGGCTGGCCACCAAGCCGGCCGGATAAACTTCTTTTATCTCATCCATAACCCATTCAATTACCAGGGAGTCCTTGGTTATCCATCGCCACCTGTTGTTTCTGGCCGGCCCATGTTGGGGCAATTCTGCCAATTTACCGCTTCTTACCTTTCTGAAATTGGGCAAGCATACGTGGGTGGCCGCCTGTTTACCGTCAGGCCTTAGGCCACTCCATAAAACCGTTTGCCCGGCTAAACTTAAACGATTAATTTTGCCGCCGTTTAGGTCAATGATTATTTCACTACTTTTGGCTTTTAAGCTAATCATTCTTAGTTTTATTATAATTTCAAAGTCTTCACCATGTAAGTTTCTTGTAACTCATAACCCAGTTTTCGATAGTAATCCCTAACTCCGACTCCGGATATGACCGCAATCTTTTTGGCTTCGTGCCATTTGGCGATCTTTTCGGCCTTCTTTAAAAGTTTGTATCCTAAACCTTTATGTTGGCTGGCGGTTTTTAGATGCCGGCCTAAAGCCACCGTTGGCCCATAAACATGCAGCTCGCGAATCACAGCTTGCCAAGGCCGGTCGGCATCGGTTAAAATTCTTAACCTTAACAAACCATACAATCGATTATCTTCATCAACAAAAGATAAGAAGTATTCTATGCCATTACTGGCTTTATAGCCAAAGACCTTCAACCAAATTTGGCTTTTGGTTTGATCTTTAATTTCTCGACACCTGATGCAGTTGCATTTAATTTGCCTGTTGTGCAAACGTTGCCTTAGATGAGACTCGACCAAAACCTTAAATTGGTCGTTCTTGGTTAAATCCCTGACCAACCTTTGAATTCTGACATACTCTGGGACGATTTCTTGCTTAAACTTAATTAAGAGAGGAACAAGTTCTTCTTGAGAGTAAGGCTTATATTTGCCCTGGCGGTACCAATCAAGCAGTTTGGCATTTTTAACCAGGGCGGTCGGATAAACTTTAAGGTAGTCGGGCCGGTAATCAGGATTGGCAAAAACTTGGCTTAACCTTTCAAAATCAAGCTTGGGATTACTGCCGGGCAGATTGGTCATTAAGTGATAGGTTACTTTAAAGCCGTATTCTTTTAACAGGTAAGTCGCCTGTTTTATTTCTTTAGTGCCATGGCCTCGCTCTACCAGTGCCAAAATCTTATCATCAACTATCTGGATTCCCAATTCTACCCGGGTCACTCCAAGCTGCCTTAAAAATTTAAGCTCGTCTTTGTTAATGTAATCTGGCCGAGTTTCGATGGTGATACCGATAATGCGGGAGTTGGCTTTCTCGTTTAGCGCTTGGGCTTCTTTCAGGCTTTTCGAGTTTACTCGAACTTGTTGGCCGTCAACAATCAAAGACATAACATCACTATTGGCGGCGTCAAAACATCTTTTAACGAATCTTTGCCGATAAGTCTTGTCATAAAAGGAAAAAGTGCCGCCTTGGATAATAAGGTCGACCTTGTCGATAATGTGGCCGGCTAAGACAAACATAATCAGCCGGCCTTCAACCTGGTCATAGGGGCCAAAACCAAAACGAATGGCTCGCTGAATCGCGGCCTCGTCGGCAAAATAGCTTTTGGGTATGTCTTTTATCTGACTGGTGGGACAATAGATACAATTGAAAGGACAACCTTTACCCTTAGTGAAGACTGATAGCGGCACAATACCTGATAAAGACCGGGTTTTGGTCTTGGTTAAAAAGGCTTCAAGCTTGGGATTGTCCTTGATTCGGGAATGATAATAACGGTAAGCCAAAAGGCGAATCTTCCACTTGGCCGGGAACTCGCCCCCGGATTCTGTTGCCAAAGAAGGATACTTATCATAAATCGCTTTTAATATCTGTCGATAGCTTAAATTGTTTTTTGAGCTACTGTAAAGCGAAAGAAAAGCTAGAGTGAATTTTTTATACCACTCAAGCTTGCTTAAATTAAAGTTTGACGGCCAGTAAAGATTAGACATTAAGTTAATTATAAATTTAATTATGGATTCTGTTTAGTTTGGTTCTAGTATAACAACATCTTTAGAGATATACTAAATCATAATGAAAAAAGTCGTTTTGCTATTATTGATAGCTGTTTTGTTGCTTGTTTTTTCAAGCCAAACTGTTTTAGCTCGGGAAAATAAAAAAGGCGTTCATATTTTATTTCCTGAAGAAATCAACAAAGCAGTCGAATTGGTCGGCCCGGACGGGTGGGTGATCATTCCTGTTGGCCCCAAAGATTGGCTTCAAATCGACAAGTGGCAAACCTTCATGGCAACAGCCAAAAAAATAAAATTCATCCTATTTTACGCTTAACCAGCCAGCCCAAGGGGGCGGTTTGGCAAAGACCGAAACTTATCGACGCGGTTGACTGGGCTAATTGGCTAAGCTTACTGGACTGGCCGGATGGAGACAGGTGGGTCATTATCTTTAACGAGCCCAACCACGCCAACGAGTGGGGTGGTCAGATTAACCCGGCAGAATACGCCCAGATACTTAAAGAGTTCAGCCTTAAGCTGCACACCAAGGATCCGCGGTTCAAGATATTGCCGGCGGCATTGGATGTGGCCGCCGGTCGGACCCCCGAGACCCTGCCGGCTAAAAAGTATTGGCAACAGGTTTTTGCTTATCTGCCCAATCTTAATTTGGTTATAGACGCTTGGAACTCGCATGCTTATCCCAACCCGGCCTTTTCGGCCGCACCCAGAATTGACAAAAGCAACAATATCGCCTCTTACAATTTTGAGCTTGATTGGTATCAAGGTTTTTACGGTCAAAAATGGTCAAAGCCAATCTTTATTACCGAAACCGGCTGGTCGACCAAGTATTTATCCCAGAAGCAAATCAAATCCTACATGGAATACGCTTGGCAACAAGTTTGGTCAGCTGATCAAAGAATTAAATCTGTTAATTGGTTTATTTTAAACGGCAGTCCCGGGCCATTCGCCCACTTTTCTTTAGCTTCCGACCAGGATTTATTCAACCTGTGGCGACTGTTGTAGTTTATCGATAAATGACTCTCTTAAACTTAACCTTAAAAGCGGTTACGATAATCTCAACCGCTTGGTTTATGGTCAAGGTTTCGGTGCTCAAAACCAAATCGTAATATTTGGCCTTTCTTATATCCTTGCCAAAAACATCGCGGATAAAACCGCGGCGCTGTTTATCAAGCTTTGAAACCAGTTTGAGGGCATAAGCATAATCCAAACCTTCGTACTTAACAGTGTTTTGTACTCGGTAATAAAATGGGGCCGTAACCCGAACATGTAATCCTGTATTTCTAGGAGTGATAAAGTTGGCTCCTCGACCCAAAAAGACCACCTTGCCTTGCTTAGCTCTTTTGACAATAACCTTAATTAAGTTTTGTTGGTACACCAACGGATCGACATAATTAACATTTAAAATGCTTTGGATTAAATCTTTAAATAACCTATGTTGTTTTTCGTCAACTGCCTTAAGATAATACTTTTTAGTTTTGGTGATTTTAGCTATTTCATCCAAGATTCTGTCATCATAGAAATCATATCTTAGCTGCTTGGCCACTTTTTGACCTATTAACCGGCCTCCCGAACCGGCTTCACGAGAAATGGTAATAAAAGGATGACTAAACTTAAATTTATTGTTGTAAACCGACAAAACATGATCTAAAAGCTGGCTTCTGATGATGTTGCGGCTAACCAATTCGTCTATAATGGTAGTAACCATACTTAGATTGTAGTTGATGAAAACAAAAATGCCAAATTTAGAAAAAAACAAGCCGTTGGTTTTAGGGGTTGATCCAGGCTTTGCTATTATCGGATGGTCGATTCTGGATGCTAAAAAAAATATCATCGATTATGGCAGTATTACAACCAAGACCAACCAACCGATTGATCTAAGAATGATCGAGATTAGCCAAGATTTTACCTTTATTATAAAAAAATACCAACCCGACCACCTGTCAATCGAACAGTTGTTTTATTTTAAAAATGCCAAAACCATAATTAATGTTTCCCAAGTCCGCGGTCTCTTGATTTATCTGGCCGCTAAGGCCAATTTGCAAACCTATGAGTATACTCCTTTGGAAGTGAAAACTACCATAGCCGGTTACGGCCGAGCCAGTAAAAAGCAAGTCCAACAGATGATCACTCAAATGCTAAATTTACCCGCTATTCCTCGACCCGACGACATAGCCGACGCCCTGGCCCTAGCTTATACCCATCTAGTTTATCTTAAAAATCGCCGCCTCACCAAAAAAGGCTTATAGATCCTTGTCTTTGATTATTTTTTTGATTCTTTTATCTATTTTGGTTGAGTACTGAAAAGCCTTTTTAGGCCGGTTAACTATAGACTCTGGTAAATTTAGGCTGGCAGCGATCAACCTGATCAAATACTTGCTTTGGTTTTGGTTGCGAATCAACCTAGTCGGCAGGTTAAGGCAAAAGTCGATAAATTCTTGGGATAAATAAGGGTTGATAAGTTCAATATCATGACTGCTTGCAGCCAGGCCGTCCCTCTTTTTGTCAATCTCCAAAGAAATTAAATCAGCTTTTATTTTATCGATTAAATCCGAATTAGCAACCTTGTGATAGCGAAAATAACCAGCCAGCAAAATATCCGGACCCTGGGCGGTTATGACATATTTGATATTTTGCTTGGCTATTTGCTCAAATAAAATATCAAAGCCAACAATCAAAGACAGCTGATCCGAAAAAACCGGCAAATTTAAAGATTTTAATCTGGGTTTGTAAAACCGAAGCTTGGCAGCTAAGACATCATCGTTTATTTTATCCAAGTCGATGGTTTCAATCGTTTGGCCATAATGGTTTTGGATAATATCCAAAAAGGGCTTGTCTTGGCTGTTTTGGCTGATCAAGCTAAACGGTTTGAGGTTTTTAATCACAGACCGGCTTAAGGCATATAAACTGGACGAGTCAACACCTCCAGAAATAATAATAGCTATCGGTTGGTTGCCAAACTTTAGCTTGGCCAAGTGCTTGACCAAGATATATTTGGCTTGGTCTGTCTCTTTTTGGTATTGCTTCAGATCTAATGTATCAACCATACCATAAGTTTAATCCAAAAAAGGAAATGAAATCATTAAGTGGTTAAGATTTGATTGTCTAGCGATGGTGGCCAAGTTTTGTTAAACCTTAAATTTAAGCTATAATTTAGATAGTATGATCGGCGCTTTAGAAGGCATGGTTGAAATCCTTAATCCGAACGAGATAATCGTCTGGGTTAATCAGATGGGTTACCAAGTCTTGGTGCCTGTTAACTTAAAACTAAGCCAAAAAGACAAGGTCAAACTTTACATTCACACTTATGTCAAAGAAGATGCCTTGGTTTTATATGGCTTTGACACTAAGGACAAACTCAACTTGTTTAAAGCTTTTCTACAAGTTTCAGGCATAGGGCCTAAGTTAGCTTTGTAGATTATTGGCAATCAAACTCCAGATCGAATCAAACAAGCCATAAATACCAGCGATGTTGGCTTTTTTACCAAAGTGCCCGGCATTGGCAAAAAGGGGGCCCAAAAAATAATCTTAGAATTAACCTCGGTTCTAAACTTGGACACCAAAACCAAACCGGATTACAATCCAAGTTTAATCTTGGCTTTAAAAAGCTTAGGTTATAAGCACTCAGAGGCTTTATCTTTGATTGCCAAAGCTAAGATCAATCAAGACTTGCCTTTAGAAAAACAGTTAAAAGCAGCTTTAAAAGCAGCTGCTAATAAATAAACTTATGCTGTCATCAACTAAAAGCACCAACTTTGATTTACCTAAGGTAGTCGCCGCTAGCGAAGAAAGCAGTGAGTTGTCTTTGCGGCCGAATAAATTTTCTGACTTTATCGGCCAAAAAGACTTAAAGAAATCACTTAACATCCAAATCCAGGCCAGCCAACAGCGCCATGAAGCCCTAGAACACATCCTTTTATACGGGCCTCCCGGCTTAGGTAAAACCACGCTGGCCCATATAATCGCTAAGGAATTAAGCGTTAATATCAGAATTACTTCAGGCCCGGCCATAGAAAGAGCCGGCGATCTGGCGGCCATTTTATCTTCTTTGGAAGAAAACGATGTTCTCTTTATAGACGAAATCCATCGCCTAAACCGAGCCATCGAAGAAGTTTTATATCCGGCCATGGAGGACTATGTTTTAGACATTGTCTTAGGTAAGGGCCCCTCAGCCCAAACCGTCAGGTTATCCTTGCCCCAATTTACCATCATTGGTGCCACTACTCAGGTCGGTTCTTTGTCCTCGCCTCTGCGGGATAGGTTTGGCTCTATCTTAAAGCTTAAGTTTTATTCGCCCGAGGATCTAATTTATATCATTCAGCGATCAGCCCAGGTTTTAAAGGTCAAGATAGACAACGATTCAATTTATCAACTGGCCTTAAGGTCAAGAGGAACCCCAAGAATCGCCAATCGCTTGTTAAAGCGAGTCCGCGATTTTGCCCAAGTCCACAATCATGGTGTTATAAACTCCAATATAATCAGTCAAGCCCTCGACCTGCTTAAGATAGATGAAGTTGGCTTGACTGAAACCGACAGGAAACTGCTTTTTTCAATTATTAAATTCCATCAAGGCGGGCCTGTCGGTCTGGATACCTTAGCAACAAGCATATCTGAGGATAAAAAAACTATAGAAGACGTTTACGAGCCGTTTTTGATCCAGCTTGGCTTTTTAAAAAGAACTCGGCAAGGCCGAGTTGTAACCAGTTTAGCTTACAAACACTTAAAGTTAAAGATTAACAAGAAGTCAAACCAGGCTAAGCTTTTGTAAGCTCCGACGGCTGATAAATTAACTGAGATACTTGACCAAAGCTTAAAAAACTATCAAACTATACTTAAATAGCTATGCCAAGTTTTAAAATAAATCATTTTTTAATCAAACTTAACCTATTTTTTCTTTGGCTGGTTTTCAGTTTGAGCAGCTTTTTGATTATTGCGTTTTTATTGATCAAGCCCTTTATATCCAGCCAACAAGCAGTGGTTAGCATTTATCAACAAAAATCAAAACCTCATTATCGGCTTTACGCTCAGTTCACTTCAGTGCCAAGCACAAAATCATTGATTAGAATCCAAATAAAGTCCAAAGATGCCCGTGTTTTAATACTCGAGCGCTACCTATCCAAGTACAACTCGCCTATGTCCGCCCAGGCCCCCAAATTAGCCAATAAATTCGTCGAGGCGGCAGATAAATACCACCTGCCATGGACTCTGTTGCCGGCTATCGGGCAATGCGAGTCCAACCTTGGCAAATACGTGCCGGACAACTGCTATAATGCTTGGGGATATGGCATCCATTCAAGGGGAACCTTGTGTTTTTCTTCGTGGGAAGAGGGCATAGAACGAGTGGCCCGGGGCTTAAGCCAAGACTATATACAAGAAGGACTAATCCAACCGGAAAAAATCATGGCCAAATATACTCCGCTGTCTAACGGTTCTTGGGCTCGCTGCGTCAAGCAGTTCAGCCAAGAGCTAGAAAACGGAGTGGAATAGGAGTGTTTAAAATTTAAAACCTATTTAATATCTAATATATAATAATATGAGTTTATGATCTACGATTTTTTACTTCATTGGTTTTACCAACCTCTTTTTAATTTTCTTATCGGCATCTATTCTTTAGCTAATTTCATTTATCCCGATATCAGTATTGGCACTGTGGTTATTATCTTTACGATTTTGTTTCGGATAGTCATCTTGCCTTTGTCATGGAAAAATGACTACTCCGAAGTTGAAAGAAGGGAGATCGCCGAAAAAATCGCCAAGCTTGAAACAGAGCACAAAGAAGACCCTGAGACCATCAAAAGATTTAAAAAAACAATACTCTGGCAACACAAGCGGCTTGTCTTTTTTGAGTTTGTCAACCTAACTCTCCAAGTTAGCATCGCCGCCTTTTTGTTTAAGTTTTTTTCAACCGGAGTCACCGGCCAAGATAATTATTTGGTTTATAAGATCATTAAGGCTCCGGAACATATCAACACTTATTTTTTTGGTATCGATCTTAACCATCCCAACATGCAGCTTAACCTACTGAACTCTTCGATTATTTTTTTAGTTGAGTTATTATCTTTGTGGAACCAGCCATTTCCTGTCACTCGACGAGATTTATCAACCCTGATTTTTTTGCCGATTATCGCTTTTATTTTCTTTGGCCGAATGCCGGCGGGGAAAAAGCTTTTTGTCATCACAACCCTGATTTTCACCATATTTATCATCCTTGTTAAACGTCTGCTTTACTTTTATCATAAAATTAAAGCAGTGGTTAATAATAAAACTCAAAAAGAAACATCTGAATCGCCAGTTGATAACGAGGGTGAAAAAGATGATAAAGTTATGGTAGAAAACATAAAGGAGGAAAAGTAAATGGCTGATTTTGATAAATTGATAGTTTCTTTTTTAGTCGATGAAGTGGTTGGCGGTTTTTTCATTTCCGTCCCTCCTGGCCATGTCGCTTGCATCTATGACCGTGGTCGTGGCGTTTTGTCTAAAATCTGGGGGCCCGGCCTCCACCTTAAACTGCCGTTTTGGCAAATTGCCAAGCTGTTTAACGCCCGGGTCCTGGAGTATACCATTAGGCAGGGATTTGATTTTGAAACTAATCCGGAAAGTTTGGGTGATAAAGAAATCAGGGCTATGACCAAAGACCAAAAGCAGGTGATTATCGAAGGTTCGATCTTATTTAAAATAGATAAGAAACGAGTCAATGAACTTTGGGAAAATATCGGTGATGATTTTGTTTCTAAAATCGTCAGGCCTTTATCGCGAAGCCGCATAAGAGCGGTTGTTTCCGAAGTAAGTTTGGAGGAACTGATTAATCAGAGAACCAAGATAGAAAACCGCCTTCAACAAGCCCTATGGTCTGAGCTTGATAAAAAAGGTCTGATTTGCGAAGGAGTTTTGCTCTCCGATGTCATTAGCCAACAAAACGGCAACGGCCAAAACCAAACAAAAGTTCCGGCCAAGCCAGAAACAGCCGAACAACAACCGGTCCAAACGGAAGTCAAGTCACTTGAAACCAAAGTTTAAATCAATAGTTTAAACTAGGCAACTTAGTCTTAACTTATGCTATAATCACGGCATGGCTATTAAACAAGATAAAATCTTAATCCAAGCCACGCTTGGCCGGTCCCAGCAGTCAGAAGTTTCATTAACTATCTCCATTGGCAAAAGTTTTATTGATACCCATTATCAAGCCACACTTAAAGAACTGTCTGCTGAAGTTAAGATCAAAGGATTCCGCCAAGGATCAGCTCCATTAAACTTAGTTGAAGACCAATTGGGCAAAGACTTTGTCTTAAGAAAAGCCAGCCAATCAATCGTCAGCTTAGCCTATCTTGAAGCGGTCAAACAAACAAATATCAGGCCGATTGCCGAGCCCAAACTAATCAAAGCCGTAACTCCTGATAATGCCGATTGGCAACTGGAGTTTAAGATCCCGGTTCTGCCCCCAATTAAACTGCCCAAAGACTATCTTTATCAACTAGCCAAAAAAGTTAAAAACAACAAGCGCATAATCACTCCTGATGAGGCTAAGCTTGAATCAGGTGATAAAACCGAGGCCAAGCGCCAGGAAATCAACCAAAAAATCAATCAAGTCTTCACCGCTTTGCTCGAGTTGGCCAAAGTCGAGATTTCTCCAACCTTGATAGCTAATGAAGTCAACCGTCAATTGGCTAATCTTTATGATCAGCTGAAAAAACTGGGCATGTCGGTTGAAGATTATGCAAAAACTAAAGGGTTGACGGTAGAGCAAATTAGGACCAATTTAGAAAACCAGCTTCGCCAGGAGTTATCGATTGACTTTATACTGGGTGAGATAGCTAAACAAGAAAAAATTACGGTGGATAAAGCCGACGTAGATAAGGTATTAGCCAGCGCCAAGCACGAACACGGACATGAACGCAACCAACAGGAAAGACTCTATGTTACCAGCTTGCTTCAAAAACAAAAGACCATTAACTGGTTAATCAAAGCTGTCGATAACGAAAAAGTCATCGCCACCGCTTAAAAAAACCATATCTTTAGCTTTCTGCCCACCAGTGTAGTTTAAATGGTATAATACTATAGGAACTTATGAATCAGAAGCAGGTCAATCCAACTGGTCAGAAAGGTCAATTCAAGATAAACCCCGATACAAGTGGCGGTTCCATCCCTGCTGGTCAAACAAATAACTTTCAAAAGTTTTTTCAATCCCAATTTATTAAAAAACCAGAAGTTTTAACCACGGAAAACCAAACTGAAAACCTGCTTCAATTCCAAAAACAAAGATACGAAGAAAGAATAAGACAAGAAAAGGTGATCTTTGATCGAAAGCAGAAGGAATTAGCTAAAAAAATTGAAGAAGTTCGCCAAGAGTTAATTAAACTGGCCAAAGAAATCGGAGTTGAAGCTAAACACATCCAGCAAAGTTTAAGCCAAAATATACCCGAGCCATCGGAATATCACTTGAATTTTCTAGAGAAAATCAAGAAAATCTTAGTTTTGTTAAGAAAAAAAATTACAGAAAGCAACACTTGGCTTGCGGTTTGGCAGGAAAGAAGCCAAAAACGCCGCTTTTATTGGTTTCATTTTAAAAAATCGGGTACCAAGTTTTGGCTATCCAACGAGCGGGCAGTAGCCACTCAAACAGGGTAATAAATATGTCACCTCCAGAAAAACTACCATCATTTTTGGAGCCGCCATCACATAAGAAATTAGACTTAATTATGGAACAACTAGATTTGAAACAAATGAACGCACTAACAGAAGCTTTAAAAGATGAGAATCCCCCTAAAGGAGCTGGGGTTGATTCAAAAATTACAAATTTTTTCAAAGTCTAAGTGCTTACAAGCTAAATCGCAAAATGAAATTCCGTTTACCAACTTTCGAATGGCCTCAGATTACTCATGAACAGTGGTAAATTGTCATAGACACAATCGGCTGTAATCAAATAAGACAGATTCTGGCAATATTGGACAATAATTAATAGTTTAGACTAATTTTAAATAAAGTAACTTAAACTATGCCCGCCAAGCCGGAAATGCCATTGTCAAACCCCCACACACCTGTTCCATTGACCTTCTATCAAAAAGAGTGCTTTAAAAATCACCGACATCAAGATATAAAAGCAATTACAAAGAATCTTCTTGATTACAAATCAACCAAAGACAAAGGTCCTTATTAGAAACATTATTCGTTATACCAAGGTTTATCTGCTTACTCTGTTAATCATAAAACATTTAATTACGATCAACTTAAGATAGCTTGGCCAAAATTACTCATAATCAAGAGAGTTGTTGGATTAAGTCGGTTCCAAGTTATATTGGCTAAATTAAATCTAGATCAAGTAGCCTTTCAGGCTTTGGGACTTTAATCAACAGTTAAAAATCGTTTAACACAGACAAGAACTTTTTATTTTTATATGAACCAAAACGAGGTGTAAATTAGTTGGTCTTATTATTGGTAACTGTGTTAAAATAACACTGTAATTTAAGGAGCCGTAGCTCAGTTGGCTAGAGCGTTTCGTTGACATCGAAAAGGCCGCAGGTTCAAGTCCTGCCGGCTCCACCAGCTCCTTTTTTAATTTAAGGTGGGTGTAGCTCAGTTGGCTAGAGCGCCTGTCTGTGGAACAGGAGGTCGGCGGTTCGAGTCCGCTCTCCCACCCTTAATCTTCCCTAAATACTCTTTTGCTTGTTTTTGTTTGCTATTATTAAATTGATGGTTAACCAGACAAAGCAAACTTATTTAAAGCGACTTTTAAACTGGGCAAAAGAACACAACTTGTCTGTAGTCGAAAAACATCTTACCAAGCCATGGGGCGCCTTTATCCGTTTCGACCAAAAATCAACCGACAAATTTCTTGAACTTTATTTTCCCCAGATGAGAATAAAAATAAACAAAAGTTTGCCGACTACACCTAAATATCTACTCATAGAACCAAGCAAGCGCTTATCTTGGCAGTACCATCATCATCGGCAAGAGTTTTGGCGGATTATAGAAGGCCCTGTTGGGATTTGCCTTAGTCCTACTGACGAAGAAATTAAACCTAAAGTAGTCCAAACTGGCGATATTATAAAAATACCAACTGGAATCAGACATAGAATAGTCGGCCTTAACAATTGGGCAATTGTTGCTGAGATTTGGCAACATACTAATCCTAACAACCCTTCCGATGAGTTCGATATTGTCAGGGTCCAGGATGACTTTGCCGGCTATAAAGGCGATAAATATAGATAACAGCTATTTAAACCATGCCGCGAATGGAAACGGAACCACTGCCTCGTATCGAACTAATTAGTTTGGGTACAGGCATCATCCCTTTTACAAAAATTAACAAGCAAATACATATCTTGTTCATGTTAAATTTGCGTATGCTCAGCCAAGGAAACGCCGTCTTAACACCTTTAGCTGCGGGGGGGCATA
>JAJRVN010000049.1 GCA_024277325.1 Patescibacteria group bacterium
ATCGGTCAGCGGCAAAAAGAAAACTCTATCTATTTGAGCCACACTTGACAGATACCATTTATCAGGGGTGTTGCGGACAAGTTTTTGAGGAGGGGTCTTAAGATACCAAGCCCAGTAGATATATGGTTGAACCCGGTTGGTGCTTATAGAAACATCGTTTTTGGAATAGGTGGCTGTCAGTTTGGTTATCAATTCTTTGTAACCGGCTCCCCATTGCAGATTGGGGTCTTTAATATAGGTTTTAAAATAATTTAAGTAAAAAGGGGTAATAGAAACAAAAAAGATAGTAATGAAAGTTAAGGAAGAAAAGTAAAAATACTTGGTTTGTTTAAGATAGTTAAAAAGATGGAAAAGGCCGTAAAAAATAACTGTCAAAAACAGGGGTAAAAGGAAAATATCACGCAGATTGTGCAAGGGTTGGGCGGTTATAAGCCCAGGGATTAAGGCTAAAAACCAAAAGGTTAAAAAATAAACGAAAATTTTAGTTTTGCGCTTGGCCAAGATAATAAGGCCAAAGATAAAAAGAAAATAACTGATAACATCTGAGTTACCAAAACCTGGTTGGCTGTGGCGAATAATGTTATCACCCTGCCCTAGCCAAAACGAAGCAGAGAATGATTGAAGATAGGCGGCAATAGCATTTATGAGGGAAAAAGAAGTGCTAACTTGGTGAAGGCGGGAAAGGGATGTAGGGTTGTGCCAAAACCGCCAAATGATGAAGGTTGTTGGCAGCCACATACCAAAAGAGATAATTAGCGAGACAAGGCCTTGGTTTATGGATTTTAGTGACGGTTTGTTTTTATTAAGATGAATCAGACTTAGAATTAAAAAAACAACCGGCGTTAAAAGCCGACCGGAGTTATAAGCAAAAAAGGCCAGGATAAGGAAAGCGGTAGCTAGGGGCAGTTTGAGATAGGCTGATTTAAGGTTAAAGTAGATAAATAAGCTTAAAATGACCAGAAAAAGAGCCAGATTGGCCTCGAAACCACCCCGGGATAACATAAACGACCAAAAGCTAAAAAGATATAAATTGACCGCCAAAAGACTAAAAAAGTTTGATTTGGTTAGTTTTTTAAGCCAAAGAAAGATAATGATCGCTATACCGAAACCTGCTAGGATTGATGGTAAGCGGATAGCCAAGGTATTAAAGCCGATGATCTTGCCGATAATAGTTGTCGAGTAGATATAAACCGGCAGTTTCCACTCGCCAAAAGCTTGGAAATGGACCGGCCATTTTGAGCCCCATTCATCTGTCTGGTAATTAGCCAAAAGATAGGCATTGTAGCCGATCGAGGCCTCGTCGATGTATGGTTCAAGATGACTGATTTTGTAAAGACGGAAGAAAATGGCCGATAATGTGATTAGGATTAAAAAAGCAAGGGTTAGGTTTTTAAGAAAAGATCTGTTCATGATTTTTTGGTTGCCAAGACAAAAATGATATCTTTTTTATTTTGATGGTAGACTTTATCAAGAATGATAAGCTGGGGATTATCAGGATCAAGTTCGCGGGGGGTGCCGATGCATAAAGTGGTTGGCGAGCAGTAGGACTGCCAGTTAATCTGATCAACAAAATAATATTTATCAAACTGGTTAACCGTCAAAAAACCGAACCTGCCCGGAGTAGTGGCCTGTTTTTTGATTGATTGGTATTTTTTCGGGTCGTATTTTTGGAAAAACAAAACAAAGATGTATGGCTGGCCGTAAGCTTTGGTAAAAACTACTTTGTCATACCGTTTTTGATAGAGGTTCATCTTGGCAACAGCCTGTTGATAGCCGGGCTGGAAGGCGCGGGGCAGAAAATGGTCGTAGTCAGCCAGATAATTATGGAGATTAAAACTAAATGAATACCAAAGGAATGGCAAAAAAATCAACAAAAAACTAAACCGCCAAAATTTTGATTTAAGGGATTGATAAAGCTGGTCAAGCCCCAAGCCGGTAAAGTAGGCGAGCGGCAGGATGATAAGAAGCGATCTGATGATGGATGGGGTTTGAAAGGTGGTGGCCGAGGCGATCGGGGCTAGAAAGAAAAGGCCAAGAAAAAGTGAGTTAATGCGCTTGCGGTAAGTTATGAGAGTTATTAGAAAGCCAAGGATGGTAAAGAGTATCTGCCAGAATGAGATAAGGCCGCTTTTGGGGAAACTGAGCCTGTCGATCGGGTCGCCTTGGTTTAATAAAAACTTAAACTGAAAATGGTTAAAGTAATTAGTGACCAAGGTTTTACTAAATTCGGTGGCTTTGTTATGGAGAAGCTTAACGGTGAGACTGTTTGGATTTGGGTGATCGTTTCGTCTTTCAACTTGGGTTAGGCTGAAACCTGGCTGCTGCCAGAAAGACAGTCCCTTAAACCGGCTCATTAAGTGAGGGTTGGTTAATAAAGTCAAGAAAAAACTGGTGTAGATTAAGATTATAAAGAGAAGGCTTTTTTTTAGGCTGTAAAAGGATTTTTTACCAAGAAAATCAGTTAAGTATAAAAGCAGGATTAAGAAAGGCAATAAAATACGGATTGAGTTGTAGGTATAAAAGGCAAAAAACATCAAGACAAAGCTTATTAGTTTCTTATCTTTAAGCCAAGTTAAACAAGCTAAAGCTATAAAAATTAAGGCTAGGTTGGATTCAAAGGCAGCTCGGGAAAAGTGGATGGCGGCTGGCATAATGCTTAAAGAAAAAGCCGACAAGAAACTTAAGCGCTTGTTTTGGCTAAAGTGTTTAACTAAAAAGAAAAGAATGATTGGTAGAAAACTGCCGGCGATAACTGATAACAGGCGGGTGGATAAGATATTTAAATTTAGAAAGTAAACAATCGGCAGGCTAAAGAAAAAGTAGCCAGGCAGTTTATATTCGCCGAAGGACTTGATGTAAATAGGAAATTTACCCCACTCATCAAAGGTGGTTTTTAAAAATGAGTAAGCGTTATAACCAAAAGCGGCCTCATCGGCGTTGATACCCCATGGGATTTGACTGATGAAAGCCAGACGGATTGATAGGCCTAAAACAAACAAAAGGCCTAAGATGGTAAGATTTTTTGATTTGGTCATTTTTGAGTATAAACAGCTTGCAGTTTGGTTTTACCGTCTTGGCTTGAGAATTTAGCTAAGATTGACATATCTGTCGGCGGGTTTTTAGCTATAACAAGAGCCGGTTGGGAGGGTTTGTTAAATTTGTTAGGGAATTTAACTTTACCGACTTGATCAACCCAGTACCAACCGTGGTCAAAGCGGCGGTTGATAATTGGCCAAAGCTTTTTAGGGTTGGTCTTGGCATAAAAAAGATAAAAGATATAGGCCTCGTCGACACTGTCTCTGGGTATTATGATGAGGTTGTATTTTTTTTGATTAGCGGCGGCGTATTTTAAGGCTTGGTTTTCGGCTGATAGCCAATGGGAGTCATAATGAATAGAATAGTGATTGAGAGCATATTCGTTAAAAAAGCCAAAGCTGATTACGTAAAAAGCCGATAAGATTGTCAAAAACAGCCGTGATTTGGCGAGTTTGTTTATGACTAGGCCGATAAAGATGAGAATGGGAATTAAGAGTGAGTATGATCTTAAGGTATGGGCGCCATCGATGGTGATAGTTGCTGGCAGCGGTGAGATGAGAAAAATGAAAAACAGCAACGGCCAAGTAAGCGATTTTGATTTAAGTTTGGTCAATAAAACAGCCAGCCCACCAAAAAACAAGATAATCTCCCACCAATAAAAATGACCGTAGTTTAAGGGCGAGAAGGCTAGGTTGGAACCACCTTTGAAAAACAAAAACTCAGGTGAAAAGTTAGACAGATAATTTAGTTCTAGTTTTTGGAGGGTGTAAAATGGCCGGTTATG
>JAJRVN010000050.1 GCA_024277325.1 Patescibacteria group bacterium
CCTTATCTTAACTTCAAGTTTGACGGCCTGCCGGCGGCCAAAAAGGCAAGTCAAAAACTGTTTCAGCAAACCGACATCAAGCCAAGTCGGGTTGATCTGGCCGAGCTTCATGATTGTTTTACCATCGCCGAGGCCATGGCTGTGGTTGATCTTGGTTTGGTCGGTAAGAATGAATTGGTTAAGTTCTACGCTGATTATTACACCAACAAAAAGCCGCCCAAGGGCAAACCGTACATTAACACCTCCGGCGGCCTTAAGGCTTGCGGCCATCCCATTGGAGCTACTGGAGTAAAACAAGTAGCCGAGATCTATCTTCAACTCACCGGCCAAGCCGATAAGCGTCAGATAGATAAGCCGCGTATCGGTTTAAGCCATAATGTCGGCGGTTCCGGTGGCACGGTATTTGTTTCATTGTGGCAATCATTATCAACATCCTTGTCAACCTCCGGGGTTGCTCAGAGGGGCAACCCCGGAGGTTGACAAAAAATATCAAATTATAAAAAAGTGAAATCCTATGAACACAACTCCAGCCGGCAACAAAAGGTGGCATCAAAGCTTTCATAAGATAAGCTTATGCCTCAATTGCGGTTTGGCTTTCTGGCGGGTTGGGCCTGTTTGCCCCAACTGCCAAAGGCGGTTAATTACTATCCGCCGGTCAATCTTGGGACTAACGGGTAAAATAATCTCATATACCTACTACCAACAAAACCTAGTCATGCAAGATAAAGTAAAGCACCAACCCCAAATTGTCGCCCTGGTTAAGCTTGATGTTGATTATAAAAAACGAAAATATGATCTTTTCCTCGATCTGCCTTTGGTGGCCGAAGCCAAAGTTAATAAAGTTGATTTTAACCAACCGGTTAAGGTTGTCCTGAGATTAAAAACTCAATTCAACCCGGATCAGCCCCTGCTTTATTTACCCAAACTCCAACCTTTACCCACTTATTCTGGTCAACCCCCGGGGTTGACCAGAGGGGCAACCCCGGGGGTTGACAAACCATCGGAGGAGGAAGTATGACTAAACAAAGAAAACTTGACCATATCAAGTTAGCGCTTGAGAACAAAAATCAAGACAATGTTAACTATTGGGACCAAGTTAGTCTACCCTACCAGGCTTTGCCGGAAAAAGATTTTGATCAAATCGACACCTCGGTTGATTTTTTAGGCAAACAACTGTCCTTGCCTTTAATCATCGGCCCAATGACGGTGCCGGTTGATGACTCAAGCTTTAAGCTCAACCAACTTTTGGTTCAGCTGGTTCATGAGAGAGGAGTCGCTTTTGCCTTAGGCAGCCAGCGGATCATGATTGAAAACAATCTTGATAAACGGGTCAAAAAGTTAAGAAAGCTGGCCCCCCAAGCTTGCTTGCTGGCCAACTTCGGCGCCGTCCAGCTAAACTACGGCTGGGGAACAGATCAGGTCCAAAGGTGTATCGACAGCCTGGAGGCTGACGGTTTAATGCTTCATCTTAATCTGCTCCAAGAACTTATCCAACCAAATGGCAATACTGATTTCTCCGGCCTGCTTGGCAAGATAGAAAAATTGGTCAAGCAAATTAAACTGCCGGTTATTGTTAAAGAAGTTGGTTTCGGCATCGATCCGGCAACCGCCAAAAAGCTTTACCAGATTGGAGTCTATGGCATCGATGTGGCCGGCAAAGGCGGCACTAACTGGGCTAAGATTGAATCCTCAAGGCGGCTGGATAGTTGGGCTCGGCCGATGTTTGAGATCGGCTGGCCGGCGCCACACCTGGTTGAAAAAATCGCTGGGCTTAAACCAAAAGAGAAGGTTTTAATCGCCTCCGGCGGCATCCGCCACGGTCTCCACATCGCCAAAGCCATCCACCTGGGGGCCGATATGGCCTCGATGGCCCAACCTTTCTTAACCGCCGCCCAGTCAGGTTATAATAACCTAATTAATTTATACAACCGCCTATCTTGGCAATATAAAGTTGGTTTGATGGTATCCTTCAATAACAAACAAGTTATACCTGATTCCGGGATTAACCAATAGATTATATGTTCATTCTAGCAAGTTATCTAAACATAAGATGAGTGGTCAAAAAATAATATCTTATTCCTCGCCGGCCAAGGTTATTCTCTCCGGAGAGCATGCGGTGGTTTTTGGCAAGCCGGCTTTGGTTGCGGCGATTGACCTTAGGTTAAAAGTAAGTCTTTGGCCAAGTGATAAACAAAACCAAAGCCAGCCTATTTCAATAATAAAAAAACTTGTGGAAGCATACCTCCTTAAGCAAAAGATTCGTTTTCAAGCCCGGCCGTTTAACTATGCAATAACCTCCCAAATACCAATGGGCAGGGGTTTGGGGTCGTCAGCTGCCTTAGCCTGTGCCGGTTCAGCAGCAATTTTACAGTTCTATAGTCAAAAACAGGTTACAAAAGAAGAGATAAACACGGTTGCGTACGAGGTGGAAAAATATTATCACCAAACTCCATCCGGCGTGGACAATAGTGTCAGTTGCTTGGGTGGTTTGGTTTTTTACCGGAAAGAATTCGAGTTTTTAAAAAACATCAACCTCTTACCCTTTGATATTCCCAGCTCAATAAATAAGCGGCTTTTTTTGATCGACAGTGGCAAAGCCAAAGAATCAACAGCAAAGATGGTTTTAAAAGTTAAAAACAGCCTTATCAAGCAAAACAAAAACAAGGTGCTGTCCGATATAGAAAACACCACCAAAATGATGGTCATTGCCCTTAAACAAAACGATGTTTGCGGTTTTAAGTCAGCTATTAATATAAATCAAAGATTATTGGCAAAATTGGCTGTGGTTTCTCCGTCAACCAAATTATTGCTTAAGAAACTCGGGCAATATGGGGTCGGAAAAATAACCGGAGCTGGAGGGGTTGCTGAAGGAAGCGGGTATATTCTTTTCTTTGCCGATCAAGTGGACCAACTATGTCATTACCTTGATAAACATAAGATAACCTATTTCAAATTCAGCCAAGATAATAAAGGAACCATTAACCTGTCTCAGGTTGAGAAAAAATATTAAGTTGTTACTATTGATAAATTATATGCATCATATCTCTAAACCAAAAAAGAAAAAGGCCTCGGCCATAGCAAATAGCAACATAGCTCTAATCAAATATTGGGGGAAAAGAGATGATGAGCTTCATCTTCCTTACAATAACAGTATCAGCGTAACCTTGTCCGGCTTGTTTACTCATACAACGGTTGATTTTAACAAAGAATATTCTCAAGATGTCCTGATTCTAAACGGAAAAAGGATAAAACCAGATAATGATAAATATAAATACATAGCGAAGTTCTTAAACAGCCTGCGCAAATCCTTTCCCCAAAAACTTTCCGGTCTTAAAATCAAAATTGTTTCTAAAAATAACTTTCCAACCGGAGCCGGACTTGCTTCATCGGCCTCAGGCTTTGCCGCCTTGACCGCTGCTTGTAACGAAGCTCTTGGCTTGGGTCTAGACAAAAGACAACTGAGTATTCTGGCTCGGAGAGGCTCGGGTTCGGCTGCTCGGTCAATCTTTGGAGGTTTTGTTGAGTGGCATAAGGGTTCTAACCAAGATGGGTCCGATAGTTACGCCAGCCAAATAGCCGATAAAAATTACTGGCCCGAGTTCAAAATTATTATATGTACCACTAATACAAAAGAAAAAGAAATAAAAAGCCGAGCCGGCATGAGAACAACCATAAAAACTTGTCCATTCTATTCCGGGTGGCTCAAGACCATAAAGCATGACATTGAAATAGCCAGACAAGCTATTACTGAAAAAGATTTCAGCAGCCTGGGTCAAATAGCTGAAACCAACTGTCTTAAGCTACATGCTCTGATGATAACAACGTATCCACCCATCATTTATTGGAACGAGTCAACAATTAGCCTTATACGCTCTATACTTAACTGGAGAAAGGAGGGTTTGGAGTGCTACTTTACCATAGACGCCGGCCCGCAAGTTAAGATTTTATGCCGCAACAGCGATACTGCAACAATCATTAAAAAGTTAAAGGATATGACCTTTATAAAAAACATAAAGTTGTCACAGCCGGGTTCCGGAGTAAAAATTAGTAATTTTCATTTATTTTAGATAAATTATGATCAAAGTATCTGCTCCTGGGAAATTAATGATCGCGGGCGAATGGGGGGTTCTGGAACCGCCTAATCCATGTATAGTAACCGCTATCAATAAGCGTGTGTTCGTGGAGGTGGAAACAAGCCAAAAAATAGAAATAGAGATGGAGGATTTTAATTTAAAAGCTTCGGGCACCGTACATAATGACGGACACTTGCGATTTGACCAAAAAATGTCCTCTAGTAATTTGGATTTGGTTAAGTTTGTCAAAACCGCTATTGAAATCTTCAATCAATATACGGGGGGTATAAAACCATTAAGGATCAGAACTTGGTGTGATCAGGTTGGCGAAAAAAGAACAAACAAGGTAAGTTCCATTGGTTTTGGCTCTTCTGGAGCCAGTGTGGCGGCTATTATAGCAGCCTTACTTAAGTTTCATGGTGAAGAAATACAAACTTTCAAAGCTAGGGAAAAAATATATAAACTTGCGATGATTACTCATTATCTAGCTCAATTAAAGGTGGGCTCGGGCTTTGATGTGGCTGCCTCAACTTATGGTGGAGTAATCGCTTATCGAAGGCCTGACCCCATATGGCTGGTTAAAAAAATGTATGGAGCAAAAGATAAAGAGTTAAAAAAACTTATCGATACAAAGTGGCCATTTCTTGAGATAAAGCCCTTAAATGTTCCCAACAAACTTCAATTGACAGTGGCCTGGACTCGGAAAAAAAACTCAACAAGTCAAATGATTAAAAAAGTGTACGATTGGAAAAACAACGGGCATCAAAAGGAATATAAACAGATATGTAACCAGATTGGTTCTTTGGTCCACCAGCTAATAATTGCTTGGAGGAGTGAAGATGTAGATCAAATCTTAAATTTATTAAAAAAAGATGAATTACTCCTGCGGGAACTGGGAATAAAATCTGGAGTCGAGATAGAAACTAAAGAACTTCACCTTTTGTCCAAGATAGCTGGTAAGTTGGGCGCTGCTGGTAAGCTATCCGGAGCTGGTGGTGGTGACTGTGGTATAGCGGTATCTTTTGATAACAAAACTTATCAAAAGATACGTGATTCTTACACTAAAAAAGGGTTAAAGGTTCTGGATGTCAACATAGATTTTCAAGGAATAAAAGAATATTCTGTATGATTATAATTATACTGATAAAACCACGGTTATAAAAACAACTTAAGGAGATTTTAAGGATGACTCTACTAAAACATATCGCCATTATTATGGACGGCAACCGCCGCTGGGCCAGAAAACAAAACAAGCCAAGTTTTTATGGCCATCGTTGGGCTATGGAAAAGACCATCGAACCAATCCTTGATTATGTTAAGTCGATTGGGATTCCATACATTACTCTCTGGGCCTTTTCAACTGAGAATTGGCGGCGGGACCCAAAAGAAGTTAACAGCTTAATCAACTTATTCAGAGAAGGTTTTAGAAAATATGGTGAAAAATTCGTTCAAAAACAGATAAGATTAAACGTCATCGGCGACTATACGGCCTTTCCAAAAGACATCGTTAAGCTGATTGATTATTACAAAGACAAAACCGAAGGGTTTACTTCTCTTACCGCCACTTTTGCCATCAATTATGGCGGCCGGGACGAACTGTTACGGGCCTTTGCCAAAATCAACAAGCAAGAGCCAGAAATTTTAACTAAGATAAGTTCGTCAAATTGGCAGGAAAGGAAAAAGCTGGGAAACGCGGTCAATAAATTCTTGGACACCGCCGGTATGCCGAATCCGGACCTCGTTATCCGCACCGGCGGCGAAAAAAGATTGTCCGGCTACCTATTGTGGCAGATTGAGTATGCTGAGTTGTTTTTCACCGATACTCTATGGCCTGATTTTAGCCCAGATGAGTTAAAAGAAATTTTAGAAGAATACGCCAACCGCCAACGCCGCTTCGGCGGTTGACATTTTGTTTCGACAAAAAATCTCCGCCCGAGCTTGTTTGTTACCAAACAAAACTTAAGCGGAGATCTGTGTTTAGTTGCTGTTAAGCAGCCTTCTTTAAGACAGGAAGACCACTCTTCTTGGTCTCCATCACAACATAACCTGCTGGGACGGCGTCAAGAGCGTACTCTGGATTTTCGGTTTTGGCGAACCAATAGATTCTTTGAACTCGACCACCCTTAAGGGTTACCTCACGAGTATGAAGGTAATAAGTAACACCACGAGAGTTAGTATAACTGTATGCCATTTTCTTTCTTCACCCCCTTTCTTTTTTGCCTGAACAACAGGCGTAGTTTCTATCTTCCCTAATATATCTCTGTTTTCGCCTGTTGTCAACCTCAACAACGGAGCTGATATCATTATTGTTTTGTCAACCCCGGGGGTTGACAAAGAGTAAAATCTGTGGGTGATGTATCATAAAAATATGATAAAGAAAATCCTGTTTTTCAGCCTTGTCATTCTGGTTGCCTTTGGTTGGCGACAGATATCTTGGGCTGATGAGATCGAGGATATCCAAAAACAAATCGACTCTTTAAGCCGCCAGCTGGAGATGAGCCGACAGGCCACCCGCCCACTTGAGTCAACCCTCAACAAACTTAACTCCCAAATCGCCACTATCAGAAAAGAAATCAGCGGCATCACTAATCAACTTAAAAAAGAAGAGTTGGCAATTAAGCGGTTGGAGCTGTCCATAAGCCAAAAACAAGAAACCATAGACAAGCAAGAGCAACAATTAAGAACCCAAATCAATTACCACTACCGCTTAAGCCGAAGCATCTCGCCTTTGGGTTTGGTTTTTAACCAAGGCTTAAACCAGCAGACTCTATCTATACTGGCACTGGAGGAAAAAATTATGTTGTCGTTCCAAAACAAAATTCAAAACTTATCCGCCAACATCGTCTCTATTAAAAAAACCAAGATAGAGATCCAAAAAAGGAAAAAAGATTTGGCCACAAAACAAAAGAAGTTAGCGGCTTTAAGAGCTCAACTTGACAAACAGGCCAATTTTTTCGCCAAGGAAATCAAGGGGGCCAAAGCTTACCAGGCCATGCTCAAAAACAAAATCACAGAATTATCTTTAAGACAAAAGCAGTTACTGGCGGCTAAAACCGGGCTGTTCTCAACCAGTGTCGGCGATGTACCTTTAAGCGGCGACCCTCATGCCCGGGTCGACTATGATCCGGGTTTTCGGCCGGCTTTCGCTGCTTTTTCCTTCGGCGCCCCCCACCAAAAAGGTATGAGCCAATACGGCGCTTACGGACGGGCCAAAAAAGGCCAAAATTATGAGCAGATTTTAAAGGCTTACTATGGCAATGTTCGGATTGAAACCGTTGACACCAACTTTAGTATCTCGACCGACCAAGGGGTTAAGCCTTTCGAAGACAACTACCTTAAAGGCATTGCTGAGATGCCAACCAAGTGGGCTGATGACGGCGGTTTTGAAGCTTTAAAGGCCCAGGCCATTGCCGCCCGTTCCTACGCCTTAGCCTATACCGGCTGGCGAATGAATAGCCGAAGCCTCAAAAAATCAATCTGCACTAGCGAAAACTGTCAAGTTTATCACTCATCCAAGGCCGCCAATCCCGGCCGTTGGGGCGATGCTGTCAATGAAACTCGGGGTAAAATTTTGGTTAGTAATAACTCCAACGAGGTTGTCAACTCTTGGTATGCCTCAACCTCTGGCGGCTACCAAAAATCATACACTTCCCTCGGCCACTCAACACCGGGGTTTTGGGATACCGAGTGCGGCAACCAAAACTGCTGGACGCCGGATGCTTATGAAAAAATCGCCGGCTCACCTTGGTTTTACAAAGGTTGGTATAAAACTCGAGGCGGCAAATCATGCGGCCGGTCTCATCCATGGCTGACTCAAGATGAGATGGCTGATATCATCAACGCCGCCATTGTCTTAACCAACAACCAAGGGGATAAACCTCACATTTATCAACTGGATAGCTGTTTCGGCTCAAATCCTGATGTTTGGGATAAAAATCGAATGCGCCAAGAAGCTGACAAATACGGCGGGGCAGTGTCCCAAATCAACGGTGTCAAGGTAACCTATTCGACCGGCGGCTACACCAATCAAGTAACTTTTTCGACCGACAAAGGCGACAAGACTTTTGACGGTGGATTATTTAAGCTGGTTTTTAACTTAAGGGCTCCCGGGGCTATACATATCAAAAGCAGATTGTATAATATAGAGAAGAAATGAGAAATTTTATTAAGTTTTTGTTAATTGCATCCATATTCATTCTCACCTTTTCTGGAGGACAACCTACTTATGGTTATCAACAAACAAAATATTGGGATTGTTTTGTAGATCAAAAAGGAATCTTCCATTTCACAACAAACAAGGCAATCAGTAATCTTGATAAGGACAATTACAAAGTTAACGATTTTTGGGTAGAAGACGATTCCAACATAAAACAAATTAAGTATACATTTAATATTCAATTGATGTTAGATGGTGGAGAAGTTGTTAAGGGGGCGATATTAAGACATTTGAGTAATGATGTTTGTTCTTTTAATAATCTGGATAATTTAAACAGCTTACCCGAACCGACCAAACAAGCTGGTTATAATGACGACGGGGAAAATAATGCTGATAACGAAATAATTATCTCTGATGTTTATGTCGACACAAACTCTCGCAGTGTGGTTGCTAACGCCAATACAGACCTCACCCAAACCGACGCTAGGGTAAGAGTATATATAGATGATACAGTAGAATTATTTAATTTCACTGATTTAGGCTGTATAATATAGAGAAACAAAAACAAAATGAAGCAGATAAAATATTTATTAATCACCTTTTTGGTTATTGTTAGTTTTATATCTTTTCCCAAGATACAACCTATTTATGCTCTTGATCAAGATGGTTTTACTTGTGATATTCCGCATGATTATAAAACCTTGGTGGTGGGTGGTCGCGTAGACTTAGAACAATATATAGAATCTGTCCAAGTTTCTCTCTTACCAAAAGATATGGGTGACTCGATTAATCTCAGATTAACATGGTCAGATGTTATTAGGTCTACTAAGATACATGGCGCAGATTGGTGGGAAGCTTCTTTTAGATTATCAGACAAGCTCCAAGGTGGCGTCAATAACTACGTCCTAGGGTCGTGTAAAATAAAAACTAAGAACCAACCAACTCCAATCAAGGTCGACACAGGTTATGTTCAGGGGGCTTGTAGTGTAGATAGTGGTGGCTTTTTTTACGTAACATTAAACAAAGACACCAAACTAAATCAAGAAGATTATTTTTTCTCTTTGCTTTTTAAAACACAATCTGTCCCAAGCCAAAAAGTTAAGGTTTTTATTAAATCAAAAAAAGAGAGGGGTAATTCTATTGAATACAAACTAGCATTTAACACAGGCCGTTCCCTGCCGGCATCATCAGCTATTCAAAGTATTAGTTTAAAAAACCAATATTACACAGTATGTAAGGTTGATGGTATTGCTGACAACATACAACTAAATACAATAACCACCCTTCCCAACGACCCGTGCAGTCTCTTACCACCAAAGGAGGCTGATCAATGCCGCGAGTGTATGTATGAGGGAACTGACGAAAACGACTATACCAAACCAAAAGGCCAGGTCTGGACCGGTCTGGGTTGTGTCAAGATAAAAACCACCGGCGATCTTTTTGGTGAAGCTTTTAAGATCTTGTCTAATATTATTGGTGGCATCGCCATGTTGCTTTTAATCTATGCCTCGATTTTATTTATGGTGTCTGGAGGTGATGCTGAAAAGATTAAGAAGGCCAAATCCATCCTTACCGCAGTTATCACCGGCATTTTGTTTGTCATTTTTTCTATCATGATCATGAAATTTATCGGCTTAACTCTGCTTGAGCTACCAACCTTAACTAACTCTTCTTAGTTTTTTTAGTTTGTAAATGCAACATTTTTAGTCGTATATAATAAGCTATGAAAAAAATAAGCCTCAACTTCATAAGAATTACAATTCTAGCTTTTATTCTTATGAGTTTGCAATTGCCTTTTGCTTACGCCGACACCCCGACAATAACACCAACGCCAACGCCAACCCCGACAATAACACCAACGCCAACTATTGCTTATCCACCAACCAACACACCTACTCCACTTTTTACACCGCCAACGCCAACTCCGACATCATCTTTAAACCAGCCAACTCATTTTCCAACAGCAACATCCATTCCAACCCCAACCCCAACCCCAACCATTCCTCCTTTGCCTCTAGTAACACTGACTCCTACTCCGACATTTACACCTGCTCCCATTCAAAGCCCAACTGCTCCACCACCTTCGCCAACATCTCAACCATCGAGTGTTTGGGACGATATTACTTATCAAAACACTCCTTTGGCCGGCTTGCCAAAAAAACTTAGTTTCGCCGGGGCTAACTACACCGGCTTGCCGGCGGCCCTAATCAACCTTATCTTTCCTCACCTTTTGATCTTTGCCGGTATCGTCGTCTTTGCCTATTTACTCTTTGGCGCCTACCGCTTTATGACCGCTTTTGGCGATGAAGCCAAAATCACCCAGGGCAAAAAAATCATCACCAACTCCATCGTTGGGTTTATCATTTTATTTACCTCTTTCTGGCTGATTCAGCTGCTGGAAATCATCTTAAGAATACAAGTGGTCAGCTGATTGGCTCTTGTGGAACAGATAATGTCTTTAAAAGCTGGGATCGTTGGTTTACCAAATGTCGGCAAATCAACTTTGTTTAATATTTTAACGGACAAAGCCCAGGCTCAGGCCGGCAACTTTCCCTTTACCACTATCCAACCAAATCTTGGCTTGGCACCGGTTCCAGACGGCAGGTTAGAAGCTTTGGCGTCTGTTGTTTACCAGCAGACAAAAATTAAGCCCCCAATCGTGCCGGCTTTGGTTAAGTTTGTTGACATTGCCGGCCTAGTTAAAGGCGCACACAAGGGAGAAGGTTTGGGCAATTTGTTTCTGTCACACATAAAGGAAGTTGATATTGTCGTTCATGTCATTCGAGTCTTTGAAGACAGTAAAGTGGTTAAAACCGGCAAAGACCCAGCAACCGATATTGATACCATAAAAACCGAGTTGGCTTTAAAAGATCTTGAAACCTTAGAAAAGTACTTAAACAAGATCAAGGGTAAACAAGACAAATTATCTTTGAGGCAAAGACGGGTCACATCCGAGCTGGCCAAACAATTATCCCAAAACCAAAGCTTGGATCTGTTTGTGTACAGCCAATCGGATTTGTCTTTAATTAAATCCTTATTTCTTCTGTCTCTAAAACCAATTATTTATTTTTTTAACCTGTCTGAGGCTCAACTGGCTGATAATAACCTGAAACAAAATTTAAAAGACAGCGTCAAGCCCCACCCGGCGATCTTTGGCTGTCTGAAAACCGAATCGGCCTTGATTGGTACTCCTTGGCGGGAAAAACAAGAATACCTTGGTTTATTGGGGCAAAAAGAGCCTTCGGTTGATAGTTTAATCCGATTGGCCTACAAACAACTTAACCTTGTTTCTTTCTTTACCGCCGGAACAAAAGAGGTTAGAGCCTGGCCGATAAAACAAACCTCAACCGCGGTTGAGGCCGCCGGCACGATCCACACCGACTTTTCTAAAAACTTCATTAAGGTCAAGGTGGCCAAATTCGAAGACTTTGTTAAGTGTGGATCCTGGCCAAATCTAAAGCAGGCGGGCAAGATGCTAATTAAAGGAAGAGATTACCTTGTTCAAGATGGTGATGTTGTCGAATTCTTAATCGGCACTTAGATTGGAACTAAATATCTTAAGTCGTAGAGACTTTATAATCGCCTCTAATTCCTGGCTGGCTTTGCCGGCTTGGTTGTCGCGGTTGACTATAAGATAATCAAATTCCCCAAACCGCTTCATTTCCCACACCGCCATCTTCAAATTCCAGTTTAGCCAATCGTCTTTTGGATTGCGATTTTTCAATCTTTTAACCAAAGACCCCATCGACGGCGGGGTGATAAAAACGGTAGCTGAATAAGGAAACATTTGCTTAACTTTGTCTTTGATGTTTTTGATCCCTCGAACATCCAATCGCCAAATGACATCGTGGCCAGAAGATAGGGTTTGTTCCAAGTGTTTTTTTTGACCACCGTATAGATTGCCCCGGTACTCCACCCACTCAAAAAAGGCGTCTTCGGCTATTAACTTTTCAAATTCATGCCTGGAAATAAAGTGGTAGTCTTTACCATCAACTTCTCCGGGGCGCTTGGCCCTTGTCGTCGTTGTCACAAAGTGGTTTATGTTGGGGTTGCGGGATAAGACCAAATTCATAAGGGTGTCCTTGCCGGCTCCCGACGGGCCTGAAATCAAAACCAAAACCCCTTGATTAGATTGCCGGTCAATCCACTGGCTCAAATCTTTATTAATCGGCTCAACTGAATTCATGCTTAATTGTAAGGAAATTAGCGGTAAAGGTCAACATCTATAAAGGTTTGGTTGTCGTAACGACTGATTATCAAGCTCCCCTGCCAAACCTTATTATCAACCAAAGCTCTAAACTTGCCCTTTTCGTTAGTTAAAACCGTTAGTTTCCATTTTTTCTTTTTCAACCACCGCTGATAAAACGAAGCTACGTCCTTAATTGAATAATTGGTATCAAATCGAACCGAGAGAGAGCTTTCTTCTATTTGGCTGGCGGCTAAAGCTATCTTGGCCCCGGGATAAACCGGAAACGAGGCCGGAAAATTCTCGGGTAGGTCGGATGAAAGTGAGGTTGTTTGGTTGTCGTCAGTATTGGTAATCAGCATCTGTCCATCGTTGGCTAAAGAAACCCTGCCGCCAGTGACGGTTGTTAAAATCGAGTTGTATATCTGTTCAAATAGATATCTATTGTCTTTTTGTTTAAAAACAACCGCGGAAATAATAAGGCTTATGAGGCTTAGTATAATTAATTTTTTCAGCATAAGCTAGCTCCCAAAATTAAAAACAACTCCTATTGTTTGGCTAAAAACGAAAAAAAGTAAGGCTAGTATGCCAAAAAGAAGAAAATAAAAACCGGCCTTCATATTTTTAGTATAAACCAGCTGTGCAGGCCAATCAATGTCGCTTTAGTTATAGGATGATAAAAAGAAGTCCCAAAAATTATGTGTTAAAATACTGGTATGGCAACCGACCAAATTAATCTTGAGGTTCAAAGGAGGAACCTTCTTGGTAAGAAGGTTAAAAAACTAAGGCGCCAAGGTTATATCCCGGCTACGGTTTATGGTAAAAACTTTACTTCTGTGGCCATCCAGTTCCCAACCTCTCAAGTTAGGGTCTTAAAACAAGCCGGCGAAACCGGCATTGTTTACCTTACCCTCGACAAGCAGAAACTGCCGACGATGATAAGACATATCCAACAACACCCCGTCACCAACAAAATCCTCCATGTTGATTTTTATAAGGTCAACCTTAAAGAAAAAGTTAAGGCTCAAGTGCCGATCGAGCTTATTGGCGAGGCGCCTATCGTCAAGTCCGGCTACAATTTGGTTCAAGTCCTTCATGAGGTTGAGGTTGAGGCCCTCCCCGCCGACATTCCCGACTCTATCCAGGTTGATGTCAGTCACCTGGAAGATGAAGGCCAAGACATTAGAATTAAAGATTTGAAAATAGACACTAAAAAAACCGAGCTTATAGAAATCGATCCTGAAGAAACCATCGTCGTCATTGAAAAGCCTAAAGAAGAAGTTGAGGAAGAGCCGACCGAAGAGGTGTCCGAGGCCGAAGTCAAAGAAGATGCCGGCCAAGAGAAAAAGCTTGAAGAAAAAACCGGCGATCAGCACCAAACCGACGACAAGTCCGATAAAAAAGACAACTAATTTTTAAACCATTAAATCGTTTATATATCACCTTCTCAGGTAGTGTTATAATCAGAAATAAGATGAGGTTAACGATAAAAAAGGCTTTGGCTTGGTTGGTTTTTGCTCTTTTAATTACGGTTTTGGTCGGTAGGATAAACTTGGTTTCGGCTCGAGTAATTCAGTTTGGGCCCGATAGTGGCGGTGGTGGTGTTATGAGTATACCAATTGTCCAAGAATGGTCTGATTCTTGTCAAAACGGCCGGGTCAGCTTTCAAACTTTTACAGCCGGATGTGATCAAGGTAATTCAGACAATTTATTCACCAGCTTGTACTTGGCCTTTTCCAAATCGCTTTTAAGTATGGATTACAGCGGCGAGGTTACCTCTGATGGGGCGGTTCAGAAGATGTTTTCGCTTGTAAACAACATGGCCTTAAACGAACCGCCTGTTTCTTCCGGCTATTACTTGGCCGACTTGGGTAAAAATCTAGGCTTTAACTTGGTACCGGAAACCTACGCTCAAGAAACCAATTCGGTTTTGGGTATTGGTTTTTCTGCCTTTGCCGCGGTTTTAAAGCTGTGGCGAGCCTTTGCTGATATTGCTTTTGGCTTGATGGCCATCATCTTTTTGGTTATCGGCTTTTTAATTATGTTTAGATCCAAGCTTAGCGCTCAAACCGAGATCACCATCCAGTCGGCTCTGCCCCGATTGGCGGTCACTATATTTTTGATCGCCTTCTCTTATCCCATCGCCGGTTTTATGATTGATCTTATGTATTTGGTCATTTATGCCTTTATCGGCTTTTTGGGTACCAGCCACCTGATAGATAAAACCGTGGCTTTGCAACAGGTTTTCACCAGTCACCCGTTTAATATTCTTTTAGGTAAGGGTTTTGTCAGTCGGCCAACCGACACAATCACCGACTCGGTCGGCAGCTTAGTTAGTCAGCAGTTCGGCGGCTTGGTCGGTTTTTTGGCTAATAATTTTGTCAGCAGTGCCTTCTTTATGGTTCTTTTGGTTATTTTCCTTTTGTTTATCAGTTTTAAAATCTTTATCATCCTTTTAAAGGCTTATGCTTATATATTGATGCAGGTTATCTTGGCGCCGATTTATATTCTTGGCAACGCTTTTCCGGGTAGTTCAGCTTGTTCCTCATGGTTAAAGGGTCTTATAGCTAAGCTAGCCGTCTTCCCCATCGTCATCTTCCACATCATCATAGCGGCGATTCTGGTCGGGGCGACCGGCTGGGGAGCAAGCGAAAACTTGTTCTCGGGATCAGGTTCCAGGTTGTGGTCGCCTCCGTTAATGAACTTTGGTGTCACTACGACCGGTTTTGACGGCATTCTGGCCATTGTGGCCTTGGGCATCTTGTATATGGCTCCCAACGCCGCCGAGATGGCCGAACAACTACTCAAGGGTCAATTCAATATTAACGTTGGCCAATCTATGGGTGGAGCTGTTCAACAGTTTGCCTATCCGGCCAAACAATACTGGCAAAGGCGCGAAAGGCGAAAGAGTTATGAAGAGCAAGCTAGGGCTATGGATAAGTACCGCAATCTTGAAGAGAGGTCTAAATAAAAACCTTATTTGCTTCCGGCCAAACCTTCCTTCAGAGCTAAGCCTGTAACTCCCAGACCAACCAAGCCGGAAACTATTAAGAATTCCTTGAAGATGTCATCCAAATCAAAGTTAAAGCCTAACCGGTACCAATAATAATACATTCGGCCGACGTGTTTTTTGGCAATATCCCTGACCATTTTATTATCTAACATACCATCGCCCTCAACCTTAATCAAAAAGTCCATAATGTCCCGCTTATCCAACGTGTATTTTTCTCCCAACCAACTGGTGCCATTGAGCAAAGCCATTAAAGACACGCCCTCGCCTTTAAGATAATAGGCCATATTCAATCTGAGTCTTTGAGCCCAATCAAACTGTCTGCTGTTATATACATCTCTTAGTGTGGTGGTCGCCACTACCGGCTGGCCGGTTAGCGGGTCGATACATTTAATTTGGCCGGTTTCATAAACCGGCAAACCTCTCTCATCTATCAACTGTTCACCTATCGGCAGTTTAAACGGCTTATCCCATTCGACCGGGTCGCTGTGGAACGGTGACCAGGGGCGCCTGGCTCTGTGGGCTTTGTACCAAGTAATCAAAAGGTCAACCAGCGGCTTCATAACCATGCGGACGACGTCGGCCCCCAAGGTTGTTCCTTTTAGGATGCCAAAAATTTCATACAGGGTATCGCGGCTTGGCCGGCTGCTGAACCTAAACATCTGGTTACTAACCTTTTCCATAGCCACGGCATAGCGCATGAAATCAAAATAGTCGTTAAAGCCGAAGCCAATATCATACAAAGCCGTCGCCACCTCGTTATTTCTGATATTGCCGATGAACCGGTTCGACCACTTGGCCATAATGGTTCGCAAAACCAACAAGCCTTGTTTCCGCCTGTCTATCTCGGCTTGGTTACTGCCTAAGTGATCATAGTTGTTAGCATTAATCTTACCGTGGAGCATTCTTTCTAGTTGTTGGGTTTTTCTTCTGTTAAAACCTAAGAAAGTGTATAGGCCGTTATCTCCATATTTTTGTTCTTCGGTTAAATCGCCTAATTTATCCAAGACTAGTTTGATAGCCTCGGCTTTTTCGGGATCGTCAAAAAAACCGGTCAAGCCTTGTTTGTCCGGATCTCTGTCTTGTTTGGCGTGCCAAACCCACTCGCTGCTATCATCACTCACACCGCCATCTTGTTCGATCCCTCCATAACCTAGCACCCTGACATCGCCAACGGTTCTTAAGATAGGGTTGTCCTGGTGGTCTTCAAAAAATACGCATTGCAGGCCTCGGCGCAGTTTTTTTGCTTCAGAACTACTTAAATTAGGAATACCAAAAAAATCAACCAAGATTTTATCGAATACAGCTAAATCACCCTTGAGAATTCGAGACGGCGGCGGAGCTATTTGTTCCATTAAAATCCCGTCAACCCCGCCGACCGGGCCGCCATATTTGGTAATGTAGTGGCGGAAGGCTAAAATGGCTTTAACCTTATCTTTAGGATAGCCTTCATAATAACCTTTAAGGGCGTTGTAGTAACCGCCGGTAATTATCATCCACGAAACTGCCCCCATGCTCATAAACCTAAGTTGAGATCTGGCCCCATAATCAAGCGAATTATAATCTATGCCTTTATCTTTTAAGACTTGCTTAATTACCCCCAATCTGATCTCTTCGATTTTTTCTATGTTTTCTTCATAAACGTATAACTCTACGTTTTTGGGAGTTAGGTTGTTTTTTTTATACTCTTCATAATCGCTTCCTGCCACGTCTTTCAGGTTGGCGGGGTACATCTCCCAAGCATCAATAAAATCGGCTAAAAAAAGATCTTGGTTAGCTACCTCTATTTTGCTTTTTTGCATAGCGTTTATTTCTCTTTCGTCAACCAGCGACCGTTGGTGAAAAAGTTGTTCGTAGCTTGATTTTAAAGTTCTTCTTTCCATCTCCATCATTCTCAAGAAGCCTCTGGTGGAAAGGCTGTCTCTTAACGGTAGGAGGTTGATTAATATGAGAATGTATTGTTGGTCAATTGACGGCAAGCTCTTGTTTTCTTCGCCCGGCCTCATAGACTCGGCTAAAAGGCGGCGGCTGGCATCGGCAAAAAAATTGTTCTGCAAAAGAGAAATAACTTTTTGCACTCTCTCTTTTGCCCCATCAGACAAGCTGTCTAAATCATAGTCGTAAAGATAAACCAAGGCTTTTATCTGATGATATTTCATAAGTTCTTCATCTTTGTTGTCAGGGTGATTGTACCTAATAGAATAAGCACTGTTGATAACCTGGCTCATTTTATCGACTATCTCGCGGGCTATTGGATCATCGGCATTAAGGATTTCTTGGTTTAATTTGCCATAAACCCTGGATACGTCTATTGAGTGGTTAAGTAGATCAACAAAAACCCGGCTTGGGTCATACGAAAAAAACCGATTATCAAACCCTCTCTCAGCTTGGCGAGCCATAAATTGAGTCATGGCCGCTTCATAACTTTTAGATTGGGGATCGATTTGAGCCGGCGGTCTTAACTCGGGCATCGGTGAAATAATATCATCAACCTGGTGTTGCAGGCTGGCATGAATCTCAAAAATATGATGGAACCAATTAATCACGTCTCGGCTTAAGCTTAGCCGCTCAGCTACCCGGCCGATAACCGTGCTTATCCTACCTTCGTCCAACAACTCAACCAACTCTTCTGATTCATCTTGGCCAAAGCCACGATCTATCAAAAGTTCCAGAATGCTTTTGTAAGTTTTGGTTATTTGACTTAGTTTTTGGACGGTTTTAACTTGCTCCAAAACCATAACCATCTTTTCCAGCTTGCCGATCTCTTTTTCTAAAGACTGATACTCGGCTGTGTCCGGAGTTAATCCTCGAAGTTTGGCCTGCTTTTTAGCCAGGTCACCTTTAACTTCTGACAACCTAACCAAACCTTTTTGCTTTCTTATCTCACCAACGATACCGGCTAGAGTGTCTGTGTCGGGGTGTAAGCCAAGGTCTCGACTATCTTCGGATACAAGCAGGCTAAAGACTATTAATTTTTGCAGCTGTGGTGTTGCCAGCCGGCGGTCTTTAAGGTGGCCGGCCAGTTCGTTAAATATTTTACGGCCAAGAGCTGACAACTCTTCATTTGCTTTAATTTCAAGCCAAGAGCGCGGCCTGTCAACAGCTGATATCTGGCTCAGTTGGTTTTTTATCTGCTCGGCGGCCTCGCCGGGTGGAGGCGTTTCTGTTTCAACCAAGCCTGGTCGGCTTGGCTTAACTTTGTCAACAAACTCCTCTTTGATAACGTCAATAAAAACCGCTTGTTGTGGCTCAAGTTTGACTACTTGTAAACCTATTTCGGTAGCATACTTAGTCAGCCAGTGGTCAATTTGTTGCCTTTCCTTATCACTCAACAGGGTTAAAAGGGTTGTAAAAAATGATCGGGCCCTCTCTTGGCGAACATCCGCGGCGACTGTTTCGTCTTCCATTGATTCAAATTGTTCAAACAAGTTATTATCAGCTTCAAGCTTGTCGATTAATATCTTGGGCAGCCCCGGCCGAGTCTTGATATCAACCAAGAGGTCAAGAATCAAATTGAGGTCTGTCTGTTGGTGTCGAGTCAGAACTTCTAATATTATATATTTATCGCTGTCGGGCCAATTAGAATCATCTGTTAAAAACTCATAAAAACTATCAATCACTTCTTGGTTGAGATTAACTTGGCCACTAGCTCCAACATCTATTGTGGGGCTGTCCGGGTGAGGCAGGTTCCTGTTGTACAGGTCAATAATTTGGCGATTGGCTGGATCAATCACTACTCGAATCAATTTTTCTTTTTCTTGCTTTTTGGCTCTCTTGGCCAAAAAACCAGGATACCAATTAAGCAGATCCGATACACGACTGTTAACACTGTTGTTTAACATGACTTGATCACCACCCTCAAGATCGGTTGTGAGCAAATTAAAAAGCCGCCTGGTTTGGGGAATGTCTTGTTGGAGAGACTCTATCAACCGATAATTACTTGCGGTTATATATATTTTTAAAATAAACCAAACATCCTTAAATTTGTCATGTTTGGCCGCCCATTTTAAAAGGTCAACTAGGGCCCGCCTGGCTTCACCTTTTTTATACTCTTGCTCTTTGGGGATAAAATCCTTAACCTCGTTAATCGCTTGCAAACTGCCGGCGACAACTCCAGCTTCGGGGTTGGTAGAAATTTTGTCTGTTTCCGGCCTTAAGGCTTCGTTAATATATTTTTTGAGCGGGTAATTAACTTCAACTGATGTCATCTTGGCTTATTATACTATAAATACGGCGGTTATCACTATAAACCAAAAGGGTAATATTATCCTCTTTTTACTATCTCAATTAAGTTTTTTCTCTTTTCAATTCGATGGATCAGGTATTTTTTGATTTTTTATAACCCAAACCTCACCCTTCTTGCCAAAGCCATCGGCACATATTGGTTTTGAGGTAAAATAGGTTATGGCTGAATTCTCAACCGCTCGACCCAAGGTTTTAGAACCATTCAAACATGCTTGTTGGCGACAAAAACAGACCATAGACGACTGGCTTGAGTGTTTAAATAAGTTGCTTTTTATCATCGAGGCCGAGATCAATGATTTCAAATTAACCATCGTCTTTCAAAAAGAGAAAAAACAAACTACCCTTAAAAAAAGCGCCCGGCCGGTTTTAATCAAAAGCTTTGTTAGGTTTCTGCACCGATCGTTTGCCAACCGACTGCCTTTTGTCGTGACTCCGCCACCGGTCGTTGATCGTGATCAAGATTTATCCATAAGCCAACTTGATAGTTTATCCAGTTTGGTCCAGGAAGTTTTGGTCATCTTATACCGAGCCTCCTTTCTGGCCCACCTGGCTGAAGAAAGAATGTCTTTGGCCGACATCTTGGCGGCGGTGCCGGATTTACCCGCTATTGATTCGGGTTTGATAAATAAAATAATCAGCGATTATAAGCTTGCCATCGATAACCAGCTTGCCGGTGGCGATAACGCCCCCAGCCAATTGGTCGATACTACTAACTTTAAAATCAATCTTTCGCCCGACCAGTCCGACCGCGTCGTTTGGGACAAGCCTATCTTAAAACAAGATGACCAAGGTAACTCTATCCTGGACATTCCGCCACTGTCCAGCCAAGATTTTGGTCACTTGGTGCGCTTATCCCAAAACCTCGAGCAATCGCTTAAGGCAACTATCTTGATCGATGGGATCGGCCTGTCAGGCCCTCCCACTTCCCCAGAAGAAACCACCTTGTTTAAACTAGCTGGCAGTATCAGTCAAAAAATCTCAAGCCGGGTTTTGTCTGAGGTCATCTCCTCGGGAACAAGCTGGGTAGATCCTGATTTTATTTCCAGCCGCATAGCTCAAGAAACAATTAGAGAATTAACCTGGCATTTTAAGCAAGATGGTTTAAATAAGTTAAGTAATCAAGGTTGGTTGGTTTTAAGGAGTTCTTTTAAAAAACATCCGGAGGTTTTATTTTCTCGATTTGAAGCTGCTATTCAAAAAACCATTGTCCCTAAAGCACCGACCGAGGCCGGCCCAGCCCCAACCGGGCCAAGCCCCGCCCCGCCACCAGCCCAAATCGGCGAATTTCCATTGACGGAAACGGACCGGGGTGGGGAGCTAACCCACCAGGCCGCTATAGAAGACAATATTGTTGGCTTGCGAGTTTTGGCCAAGGCGGCCCGATTAACCAAGGCGGCTCCAACCAACCCAAAGGACGTTAAACAGATTATCAGGCGGCAGGTTTATTCCCAGTTAGTCCAGGCGGCCCGATTAACAAAAGAGAGTAGTTTGGATAAACCTCAGCTTGAGGCTTTGGAAAGAGTGGCTGACAAAGCCGCCAACTATCTGGTTTATATCAGTCCGGCCGATCCTGTACTTAACCTTAGACCAAAACAAGCGTACTTGGAATTAATCAGCCAAGAACCTGTGTTACAAGACATAATTTCTCCGGAAAAGATCGAATCGACCATTGAATTGGTCGGTGACATTAACCGCAAAACCCTAACCTCAAGCGCTGCGCCGATGATAAGATCTGCCGCAAAACTGGGCCTTGTTGAACAAATCCTTATGCGCCGGGTTATAAGCAAGCACTATCAGTCAATCATTAATAGCGGAACTGATCCCACCGCTCTTTATATTGGCTTGTCAACCCCATTAGAAACGCTTCAGGGGCGATTGGATTGGATCGGTGGAGGTTCGCCTATTAACATATTAGGCCTTTCTATACCAACGGCTCCGGCATTAACCGAGGCTGACCCCGGCTTTGCCAGGCTCAAGTCTTTAACTCAACAGATTGCCGAACTTAACCGACGAGGAATCTTGGACGACTCAGACCTTCCTCTTATCATCAGATGGCTCAGGTTAAAAAACAGAATGCGCCAGTCTTATGACGATAAAAAGAAAGCTGTCAAAAATATCATCCCCCACAACACAACCATTATTTTGAATAAGGTTAAAAAGAAGGTTGGCGGCTCGACTGTGGTCCAAAAGATCTTGGACATCTACCAACATCCTTTTGTTGAAAAAATCGTTGGCGATGCGACTGATTTCCTGTCTGTCCCCAGAAAGACATTGGCTGAGAAAATCAACTTTCATCTTACAAACAAATCTGGCTGGCTGCAAAAGAAGATAGAGACCAAGCTCGAAGCTGACAAGACTTCGTTCTTTCGGATCTTTGATACGTCTGAACCTTTTAAAAAACGATTAAAACTCTTTTTTAAGGGAGAAAATGGTTGGTTTAAGGTCCACATTGTCGATCCTAGTTTAAAAAAACACGGTGACAGCTCGGTTTTTGCCTTGGGCCAGCGCGGCCTAAACTGGCTCCAAGAAAGATGGCAGGGGGTCAAAAAAAGCAAAGCCTATAAGTTGGGTTTAAAGGTTAAAAAAAAGATTTTAGCCTGGCAAAAAAAATTCAAAAAAGTTAAAGACCAAATCAATAAGATTATCGGCAGGGTAGAAAAATACATCGAGCTTTTATCACCCAAGAACCTGTTAAGGAAAGCGCTTGTTACCACTATAAGGCGACTTGGCCAGTTGTCGGTCAAGTTATTAGCCAAGCTTGGCGTTAAGGTTTCTTTGTCGGCGACCGGGGTCGGCACTGTCGTAGCCATCGCCATGTTGGCTGTTGATTTTTTCAGCTTGTTTAAAAAACACTGGCAAGAAATACTCTCGGTCCTGATCGGATTGCTGTGGTATCTATTGTCTAATCTGGCTGCTTTTATCGGCGCCGTGGTCGGGGCCGGCCTCTTCTCGGTTATTGCCCCCTTTTTAGGCCCGGCAGCTCCGGTTATCGGCGGTTATCTTGGTTGGCAAGTTGGCAGCGGTATCGGCAATTTAATCAGTGCTGTCAAGTCATTTTTTAAAGGCCTTAGTAACTGGTCGTCCTCTATTGGTTCTGGAGCCGGGGTCGGTCCGGGAACCGCCATTGGTGTCGGGGTCGGGGCTGGGACCGCTTCTTTAATTTTGGTAAACGCCATCATCAGTCCGGCCTTTTTACTTCCTGGCGAATACCAAAACACGCCGGGGTCCAAATATATTAAGGTTTACAAGATAGCCGAAGTCAATGATGTCTATAAAAAAACCGCCGGCCCGTCATACCCTATGCAGCTAGCCAATTTGGCCGCTGAACGCTCGATTAAAATTTCATACAAAGTCATCATCGCCGCGGTTGACCGGCCGGTAACCATCAACCAGGTTCAAGATAAAATTACCATTTACACCAAAGATGGCGATCAGGTTAAGACAACAAACCAAACCATCGAGCTTGTCTTGGCCAACACCAATCAAAAACCAGATACCCCAATCGAGATTGCTACCGAAAACCCGGTTGAGCTAGTTGGTAGTTTTAGGCTGGGGCCAAAGTATAAAGACAGTCGGTTGCTTAATCAAGTGGATGTCGGCGGCTTGGTTGATGGCAATCAGGAATCCAAGTCCGACGTCTTTGAGGTCTTGGTCGGCGACGCCCCTAAAAGCAGTTGCTCTCAAACGGCCGCTAGGTCGCAAGTTTTAACCGAAAAACTCTATCGTTGTGAGGCGGGCGCTCCCCCAAGCCAGGCCCCCAACTGCTACTGTCCAACAACTAATCAGCGAGGTTATTACACCGACACTTTTCATTGTGGCCAAAAACCACCCTTTGCCAACTATCTTCACTCGGCTGACCCAACCGTCGAAGATATCGAAGATAATTATGTTCAGTGCACCGAATTTGTCCACCAAGCCTTTGAGGATGTCTTCGGCCAATCCACTAACGCTATTTGCAGCAAGGGTTCGCCTGGCGGGTTTTTGGGCCATGCCGGCCAATGGCTGTCAAGGGCGTCGCGTTTTTGCCCCGACCAGTTCGACATCATCCAAAACAACGGCACAAGCGACCCTATGCCTGGAGATATTTTAGTTTTTTCCGGTGGCAACGAATACGGCCACGTGGCTATAGTCAGCCTTGATGGCAGCGACCCGACTGGCAATGTTGTTCGTTTTTGTGGGGCCAACACACCGAAAAAATGTTATAACATTGCTAAGGGGCAGGTTTGGCAAAGCCCGTTTAACAGCTTAAAATTAGTGGGGTGGTTAAGGTATAAGTTTTGCCAGCAATAGGATGTAAAAATGACAATTAAAAAAAAATTAATTATCGGCCTTATTAGCTTGATTGTTTTGATTTTTGGTCTTTGGTGGCGATATTCTTATAACCAACCCCGAATCGTTGATTACTTTCCCAGTCGGGGAGTTGGTCTGTTTGATTTTGTCAGAGTTGAGTTTTCTCGTCCCATATCAGCCAAGATGGTTCGCCTTGAGGTCAGACCGCCATTGAAGATAAGTGTCAAACAACAAGCCGCGGCTAACACCATTAGGTGGCGGGTCATTGGCTTGCCAAAAGAAAAAACAACCTACAACTTCAGTGTTTTTTATAAAAACAAGCTTATTAAGACTTGGCAAATGACGCCTCCCCCAGGATCGACCGGGGTCGGTATTTATCCGGTCGGGTTTGAAAAAGGGTTGGAAGATTATGTTAAAAGAACGCCGATATTGCAAAACATACCAACCAACAATCCTTATTTTAGGGTTAAGTATTATTCTGAATCTTATTTAGCCATCTATCTTTTGGGTCAAGATAAAAACAGGTCGATGGCCGAGGCCAAAAGGTGGCTTGATAGCTTGCCGGGGGGGTCGCGCACCAACCTCAAAATCGATTGGGTTAAATAAAAAACTTGAGGTATTACCTTTGATCATAGTATCATTAAAATATGCCAGTTAAAGAGCACCCGGTTCCGCAAAATATTACCAGCTACCGCTTTAGGTTGGTGGGTAGCATGACCCTACAGCAATTCTCCGAATTGGCTGGTGGTTTTGGGTTGGGTTTTATTCTTTGGAAGCTGCCGATTTACCCCATCATCAAGATGCCTTTGGCTGTTGCGGCCGCAGTTTTAGGGATAATGATGGCCTTTGTTCCCATAGAGGATCGGCCACTTGATATGTGGTTAACCGCGTTTGTCAAGCATATTTATAGGCCAACTTTGTACTTGTTTAAGACCAGGCCGACCCCACCGCCTTTTTCTCTTTATCAACCACCAAAAAACAGCGGTCAGAAAAATGACCTTGATGGTGTGAAGGCCATTGACCCTAATCAATATCTAAGCTCGTTTACTACTAACAAAACCTCTCCTGTCACCGACTATGTCAATCGCTTATTTGATGAGGAAAAAGTCAAGCCTGTTAAAAGTCGAGCCAAACAAGTGCAACCATTGGCAAAGCCCATTGTTAAGAAACTGCCGATCTCTCCGATTACACCCAGTACCCCAACTAATCAAATCAAGGCCATTAAGTCGAGGCCGATTATGCCAAAGACAAAAACAATCAAAACAGCAGCCGGGCCGGGCCGGTTTAAGGCTAAGAGGGTTAAAAAACCGGTGGTAGCTCAAAAACCAACCTTCGAGCCCAGCCTACCAAAGACCAAGCTTAAAAACACGCCTGTGGGCATGGTGGCTGACCTCGCCGGCAAACCGATCGTCGGCGCCATCGTTGAGGTTAAAAACGTTAAGTCCGACATTCCTTTAAGGGTGACAAAAACCAACATCTTGGGACAGTTCTTTTTTGGTAATCCCCTGCCGACCGGGGAATATTTAATAGAAGCTGAGCACGCAGCTTATGCCTTTAAACCTGTCAAGATAAGTGTTAAAAACAAGGTTATTTTACCGATCAAGATCACCGGCCAAAAACAGGTGGAAAATGTATAATTAAGATAATGACAAACCCAAAATCAATTGCTATCATCGGTCGCACCCAAGATGTCATCCATGTTAAAAACGTTGTTGATAACTTGGCGGTACTTAAGGACAACACCTGTGTTCTTATTTTGGAAGTCGGCGCCATCAACTTCGACCTTCTGTCCGAAGAAGAGCAAGAAACCATTATCTTTGCCTATTCGGGTCTGTTAAATTCCCTTTCTTTCCCTGTCCAAATCTATACCCGATCACAAAAGAAAGACTTGTCCAATTACCTGGTTTTTCTTGATTCAAAGATCAAAACCGTGAATAATCAGATTCTCAAAAAAAGGCTTTTGGACTATAAAAACTTCGTTTACCGCCTGGTAAAGGAAAAAAACGTCCTAACCAAAAAGTTTTACCTTATTATTTCCTATAAATATTTCTCACCTCAAGTTGTCCCGACTAAATTTAATTTATTCGACTTGTTTTCCGGTAAAAAAAACAAACCAGCCAACTCGATTCCAGCCGAAAAAATCGTCGAGCGAGCCAAAAACCACCTCATCCCTAAAAGAGACCATTTAATAAGGCAGTTATCAAGGATCGGCCTGCCCTCAAGACAACTAAGCTCTTCTGAAATCGTCAAGCTTTTCCACCACATCTATAACCCCGACCATCCGCTCAAGGTTATCAGTAGTCAAGAATACCTGACTACGTTGGTCAGCACCTCGAAAAAACCAGGCCTTAGCTAGTGGTTAATCTTATTGTTTTGCTTCTTGTTTTTGTTTGAGTATCTCTTTGGGTTTCGTGGTTATGATTTTGTGCTCTTCGGGGGAAGCAACTATTTTTATGGCCACATGGTTAGAGCCGGCAAAAAAGATACCTTCGCCGATCCCGGCCGAAAGCAATAACTTCCTTTCCCCTCTGGATAAATAGAAGGTTTTTGCTATCTTGTCAATTGCCGGCGGCGATTGCTTCATTAGTAGTTGAATGGCTGAGTTATTAATTATCGACGATCCGTAAGCTGAACCTAAAAAGTCCTCGACATCTTGGGTTATGGTGGTCACTCCCAGGTAATACTTCCTTGCTCGCTTGGTGATCGATCTTAAAAACCGGGCCGATCCGGCGTATTGCATCAAGTACCAGGCCTCATCAACAACCAACAGCCTCTTTTTAAACCGCTTCCTAACCTCGTTCCAAATAAAGTCCAAGATTATAAACATGGCTGCTGGGCGCAACTCGTCCTCAACCCCTCTTATGGAAAAAACCGTCAGCGGCGACGACATGTCGATGTTTGACGGAGCGTTAAAGATGTCGGCCAAGCCGCCCTTAATAAACCTCTCCATTCTCAATCCAAGCTTTCGGCCGGTCTCGGTTTCGTAACCGATTAAAACCTTGTAAAGATCTTCCATTAATGGAGGTTTTTTACTCTGACTGGTTGGGTCGGGGGTTATGCCGTAGGATTTATAGGTCCTAACAATGGCTCGGTCAATCAGGGCAGACTCTTCTGGTGACAACTTGCCCATGATCACCTCCATTAGCGAGTGTAAAAACATCACTTTTTGACCCAAAACATCCTCGTCCTCAATTTTATTAACTGATAAATCAAATGGGTTGATTTTGTTCACTGAGTTTTTAGAGAAGTCAAAGTAATTACCTTGGTTTACTTGGGAAAGCAGCTTGTATTCATCTTCGGGATCGATGATAATCACGCTCGTATCCAAAAGCAAAGACCTTAAAACCTCGAGTTTGACCGCGTAAGACTTGCCGGCGCCAGATGTGGCAAAAACCGTCATATTGGCATTTTCCAAGGAAAAGCGATCAAAAATAACTAGTGACTCATTGTGTTCGTTAATCCCGTACATAACCCCCTTGTCATCAGAAAGCTCTGATGAGGTAAACGGAAAGGTGGTCGCTAGTGAGGTTGTGTCCATGTTTCTTTTAATGTCTAAAATGTCTTTGCCTATGGGGATAGTCGTGTTAAAACCATCAAACATTTGTAAGGTCGCCCGTTTAGCCACTACCATAATCGAGCCGAGTGTTGAGATCACCTGTTCCGAAACCACCTTAAGCTCTTTAAGGTTTTGGGCATAAACCGTGATGTATAAGCCAAATAAGAAAAACCTCTCCATGCCTTTAACTAGCTGTTCTTGTAATGAGCGGGCGTCTTCTAATTTTGCTTGCGTCCCCGGATCGACCGCTTTACCCCGTTGTAGATTGTTGGTTATTTCTGCCTCCATTTCGGCAATCTTCCGCCTCAGGTCGTCTAAAACAGCCCTGCCTTCGACCGGTTGGATATGCATGCTGACGTCGATTGTGTGTTGAAAGTTAATCAGCGGTATCAACCAGTTCGAGGAAACGTATCTTGGGTACCCAGAAACGAACAGGACTTGGGCATAAACACCGCCGATCTTGAGGTAATTAAAGTCTTCTTCTATGGCCGGCGGGGCAATAACGTCTTGAAGGTCAACAACCCCTTTGGCCAACGCCTGCATCACTTGTCGCCGACTGTCTTCGCCGACTTGGTCAACTACTTTCTTCGGCTTGTTTTTTGACTTAAAAAACAAAGGCAACTTCATGTTTTTAGTCTAGCACATTTTCGGCCACGAGCTCCCGATAAAAACTTTTTTAGCGCCTAAAAACAAAGCTGATTGTTTATTCCTGGATATTGATCGGCATTAAAACATGCTTGTAGTCATCGACCTCGATTGGTCTTATTAGTATTGGTCTGATCTTGTCATTTATGCCGATGGCTACATGCTCTTCATCTATTACCCCAATGACTTCTTGGAGGTATTTGCCATTAATCGCAACTTCTAAGCCATCGGCCCGACCACTAACCTCAGCGTCCACCCCCACATCGACTTGGCCGTGAATCGGCGACTTGGCCGACAATTCGATTTTCTTGGCCGCCAGTTTTATGTTGATGATATTACTATTCTCCCGCGCCATGATCATAACCACAGCCAACCTCTGACTCAAAAGAGATCTGTCAACAACCACCTCCACCCTGGTGTTTTTCGGAATTATGGTTTGGTACTCGGGGAACTTGCCTTCTATCAGTTGGGAAATGATGTTGATCTCGATATCGTCTTTTTTGTAAGTTGCGGTAATTTGCTTGTTTTTAGCGTTCAGGCCAAGCTTGATGTCACCATCCATCATTTGAATCACTTGATGAGCGAAGGTGGTCGGAATAACCGCGTTCCCCAATTTAGGAATCTTGGTTTTAAAAACGGACAACCTAACCCCATCGGTAGTAACCGCCTCTACCCCGTCGGAATAATCAGTAACTTTAATCCCTGTTAATACCGGCCGAATCTCGTCTTTTGAAGTCGAAAAGGCTGTCTTTTTTACCATGTCCTCTATATCCTTTTTAGCTACGTCAATTAACCCCTCTGAACTGATTTCTGGAAAGCGAGGGTATTCTTTCGTATCATCTTTATTAATCTTAATCTCTTGATTACCGCTTTTTATCATTAGGTAGTTCTCGCTACCTTCTATCTCGACCTTGTCTCCCGCAACCGCTCTAATTGTGTCCATTAACACTTTACCACTCACTAATCCCGCCCCACTTTTCATCACCTTGGCCCCAAATTTGATCTCACCACCGATTTCAAGGTCGGTTGCTCGAAGAACAACTTGGTTGTTGTCGGCTGTCGCTTCTACGTATACATTGGTCAGGACGGGGATCTGTGGCCTTGATGGTACGAGGCGGACAACATTACTTAAATGCTTGGTTATTTTGTTTTTAACAACAGTAACTTTCATACCTATATATTATACTAGTATTAGTAATAGTCCAGTGCAAAAAAGGCTAAGGTGGCGGGATTAAGGGTGATCTAATGGTGGAAAAGGTTGTTGAAAGCCCTGTTGAAAAGATGTGTAAAAATGTGGAAAACTCAACCAATAAGGCCGCCTTTTATAGAGAGGATGGCCTTTTGTATGCGAGGGTTGGTTTTAAACATTTTTTGGATTTTATCCACACTATGAATGACGGTTGAGTGGTCTTTTCCACCAAAGTAGTTGCCGATTTCAACATACGACATTTTTAGCTCCTGCCGACAGAGGTACATGGCCACTTGGCGGGCCATGGCGATACCGGCCTGGCGCGACTTTCCTTTTATATCTCGGACAGTGATATTGAAATAATTGGCCGAGGCCTTGACGATTCGTTTAATGTCGGTTTTTGAGTGGAAGCGCCGCTTACCCCCGAGTATTGACTTAATGGTTTCGTCATCGACACGACGAGACATCTTAATTAATGTTGATATTTTTAAGATGGCCCCCTCAATCTCTCTAACATTATCGAATGGGTAGGTTGAGATAAGTTCAATAGCTTGAGGCTCTAGGCTTAAGTTGTGATGTATGACTTTTTGGGTGACGATACCCCGTCTGGTTTCGTAGTCGAGTGGCTGTATGTCTATGGTTAATCCCCCCTTAAAACGGGAAATTATTCTTTGGGGAAGTCCGCTTATCTCATCCGGCGGACTGTCAGCAGTAACGATAACTTGCTTATTATTCATATAAAGACTATTGAAGGTGTGGAAAAACTCCTCTTGGACAAAGGTTTTTCCGGCAATAAACTGAATATCATCAACCAAGAGAACATCAGCACTTCTGTACTTGTTTTTGTACTTATCCATGCGCTGTTTTCTAATGGCGGCAACCAAGTCGTTAGTGAACTCTTCTGAGGTTATGTACAAGAGCTTAAGGCTCGGGTTGTTTTTGGTAATGTCATGGGCGATGGCTTGGATTAAGTGGGTTTTCCCCAACCCAACCCCACCAAACAAAAAGAAAGGGTTGTAAACATTGCCCGGGTTTTTGGCGATTGTTTGGGCGGCGACAACAGCAACTTGGTTACTTGGGCCGATGATGAAGTTTCTGAAGGTATAATTTGGGTTTAGTTTTATCTGCCGACCGCGCCTTGAGGTTTTGCTAGGCGAGGCCATTGGTCGGTTTATTAGGCTTGGCTGCTTGGTTCGGTCGGTCGCCTGACTAGAAACGACGAAGACAAACTTAACCCGGTTGCTTCCCAGAAGTCGTCGGCCAACCTTGTTGATTGACGGCAAGAAGCGAGACTCTATAGTTGTTTTTATGAAGCTACTTGGGCAGCTAACCTCAATAGTTGGTTGTCCGTTCGAGTGAGCGGTGCGGCATTGTTTGGTCTTAGCGAACCAGACGTTAAAACTGGCCGGGGAGATTTCCGTTTCTAATTCTGACAAGATCGAGCTCCACAAACCGTCCAGCTTTTTTGCAAATGACATAGATATTGTTTATATAAACAATTTTCCACAAAATGTCAAGAACTGTGGATAATGAAACAGACCAAATAGCTTTTTGTGAATTTGTTAATCAGCCCAACCGCAAGCCACTTTTTCAAATTGACGTTTTCTGTTAAACTGTTTACATGCTTAAAAGGAGGCATGTATGATTAAACGGACGTGGCAACCAAAAAAAAGAAAGCGACAAAAAACTCACGGCTTTAGGTCAAGAATGGCCACTAATCAAGGTCGTCAAGTGATCAAAAGGCGCCAACAAAAGCAACGAACAAGGTTGACGGTTTAAAAAGGGAGCGATGTTGGTGGTTTACAAAACGATAAGTTTGTGGTTAAGGTCGCTGTTTTATGGGCTTGGACTATCTCCATTAAGTTGTCGCCAGACGCCAAGCTGCTCGGCTTATGCCCAAAAGATGATCAAAGAAAAAGGCCTGTTTTTAGGGGTGGTTTTATCGACTAAGAGAATATTAAGTTGCCAACCGCGGTTTAATAAACGATGATAATCAATACTTTTTCATGGTTGTGGCACACACTTGTCGAGCAACCAATGGTCATTGCCTTGGTTTTTTTATCGGCCAAGATCGGACTTGGTTGGGGAATTGTGATTTTAACCAGTCTTATCAAGTTGTTGACCTGGCCGTTCAATTTGGCTTCCTATAAGCACTCGCAGCAAATGGCGGCGCTTCAACCGGAAATTGAAAAGCTTAAAGACAAACACAAGGGTAATCCCCAAAAACTAGCCAAAGCCCAGGCCCAGCTTTTTAAGCAGAAAGGGATCTCGCCGGCCGCCGGTTGTTTGCCGGGAATCGGCCAGTTTATATTAATAATTGCCCTTTACAGAGTTTTGCTTTTTCAGATAAATAACTTTGCCGGCATGACGGACTGGTTTTGGCTTGACCTCACTCAGCCGGATAAATATTTTATTCTCCCGATCTTGGCCGGCGTGGCCCAGTTTTTAAGCAGCTTCTTCATGCCGGAAATTAAAACCGCCTCAGCCCAGATAAACCAAAAGCAACTGATGATGTTTATGTCGGTTTTTATCATTTTCATTGCTGCTCGGTTTCCGTCGGGGATTGCTCTATATTGGGTGATCAGCTCAACTTGGGTTCTTATCCAACAAGTTATAATTAGAAAGGATTTATGGAAGAAACAATCAAAAAAATAATCAATGAAGTTGTTACCTTTTTAACCGAAGCGCCGGCGGATATCAAAATTAATAAAAAAAGCGACGAGGAAATTCATATAGACATTTCCGTTAAAGACGCTGCTCAACTGATCGGCCGAGGCGGACAGACAATCGCCGCCATTCGCTTGGTGGCTAGCCTACTGATTCGGCAGGCCTTAGATTTCAACGGTCGTCTTTATCTTGACATTAATAACTACTACAAAAACAAGGACGAGGAGCTCTTAAACAAAATTAGGCAAATAGTTGACGAGGTGATAAGCCAGGGGGTTGCCCGCCAGGTTTTTTATCTCAATCCCAGACAGCGAAGACTGGTTCATGTTTTTTGCGATGGGGTGGACGGAGTTGTGACCAGATCCGAAGACTCTAATCGAGGCCGAGTTTTAATCATTGAGCCGTCAGGCCAAAACAACAACGTTTAAAATTATGGAACCAAGCGCCGCCAGCGGTGTCCGACTGCCAAAAGCAAACAAAACAGCTGTGTGGTTGGTGTTGATGGGCGTAACCCTTATTCCAATTGGTTGGCGATTTAACATAATGCCCGGCCAGTGGGAGTTTACCGGATACACGATTTTACCCATTGATGTCTTTTTAATGTTTTTTTGGCTGTCTGACTTGATTGAGCGTTGGCGAGTCAGGTCAACCGACCACCTGATTACCTTATCATTAGTCGCTTTGTTTTTTTATCCTATTGCCATTTATTTCATCCGGCCGATTATTATAGCTATTGTTATCAGTCGGCTGCTAAAGGATAAGGGGTTGTCGGCCCAAGGCCAAAATCGGGTGGCTGGTTTTTACTTGGCGTTCTTGGCCGGGTTGGTGATTTTATCGTTTTTATTTCTCAACCTGACGGCCGGCGGGGTTTTTACCGGCTTTATCTTTGGCCAAAAAATATTTTGGCCGGCCCTGATTTGGGGGCACCCCAACATAGTGGCCGCTTTAATTTTTTGCTTGGCGGTTCTGGCCACGAGCGCCATAAGGAAAAACAAGTTGTTATTAGTCTTGGTCCTGGCCGGGGTTTTGGTAACCGGCTCTGTCGCCGCCACCGCCGCCACGGTTACTTGGCTTTTTTTAAACCTGAAACCAACCAGAAAAACCAAGTTTCTCGGCCTTCTTTTTTTGGCGGTGGCGGCCACCTCACTCAACTCCGACAGCCTAATTAACCGAGCCGTTTTTCCAATGGTTAGCTCGATAAAACAAGTTTTCTTTGGCTTGGGACCGAGCGGTTTCTTGAGCGGGAGCGATAAGGTGGTGGCGTGGCCGGATAAAATCGCGTCTTATTGGTATTGGCAGCCTTTTGCCAACATTATCCTCAACTTGTTTAGTGTTTTTGGTCTGGTCGGAGTGGCGGCAACAGCCTTTATCTTTAAAAAAACCTATAGCCGAGCCGGTGTTTTTCAAAAATATTTTTTAATTATTATCCTAGCTTGGCTGTTTATAGACCACACCTTCTTGACCCAACCAAACCTGCAAACCATGGCCGTTTTCAGCTACTTCAGCCTAAGAAGCTTAAATGGGAATAAGGTTTAGTTTTCAGGTTATAATAAGCCAGGAGGTTTTATGCCGGATATTTATAGATCTAAACGATTAAAACGTAAAAACAGCCAAAACTCAATCCCAAAAGAAGTCAAAACCGAATCAATTATTGAAGATCTCAAAAAAGAGGTTAAGGAAAAGCGCAGCTTTTTAAACCTGTTTTTGATCGCCCCACCGGATGAGGGGTTTGATATCCAAGACAAGAACGAGCAGATAATTATTTTTGTTCGGCCCCACTGGCTAACCACGATCCGTTGGCTGGCCACCACCCTGGGATTTATTGTTTTACCGGCCTTAATCAAGCCACTGATCCCGGCCGAGATTTATTTTTTTGCCGGTCGGTTTATTGAGGCGGGCTTAATTTTATGGTACTTATTTACACTGGCTTATCTGTTGAGAAATTTTTTAGGTTGGTACTATGATGTTTATTTTGTTACCGACGAAAGAGTGGTAAGTGTTGAGTTTGTCAATATGATGCAAAAAATGGTTTCTGACACAAGGGTGGACAGGATACAAGATATTGCCTTGTCCCAAAAAGGTTTTTTCCAATCAATGTTTAATTATGGTGATGTTTTAATCCAAACAGCGGCCGAGGTTTCCTTGTTTACTTTTAAAAATATTCCCCACCCCCAAAGCGTGGTTGAGGCCCTCCAGCGCTTAATCTTACAGGAAGAGGCCGAGTTTTATAACCAGAAAACAAGGGAGGTTGACAATGTCTGAGTATTACGATTTAGCCACGATGGGTGTTGGGGTTTTCTTTAAGATAGGCTTTATGCTTATTAACCTGATTCTGGTTGGTTTTGGTGTTTTGTTGGTTAAACAAGTTAGTTTAATGGCTAAAACCATTAAAGACCCGCTCAACTTTAAACTACAACTTGTTTCTTGGATTTATTTATTTTTAGTCGTTATTAATTTAATCTTTTTATTCTATTACTTAGAACTTTAATGGTCGCAAATGATACACACTTCAGTGTTAATTACTCAAGAAGAATTGTTTCTCCCACCGACGGCGGGGTTGTTTTTCCCATAAGCCGGCGCTTGCCCTACGGTGACCAACTAATCGGCTGGGTTGTGGTTAGTCTTTCGTGGCGATCACCAACCCTAATCACCCCATTCCTTAATGATGTTAAAAACTTGATCGACTACAATATCGACAAGTTTGGCGGCTATGATTCCGCGGCCATAAGCCAGATTGTTGACCAGATAAAGCAAAGGTTTATTGATTGGCAAATCGGCTTGGCATTTATTTTCCCCAAACAAGACAATCTTTATCAGGTCTATATCAACCAAAAATTGAAAGCCTATGTCATTTCTTCTGGCCGTCCATTTCCAATCCAATCACAAGTTAGCAAAGAACTAACGAAAATAACCTACAAGCCCACGTCTCAAAACCAGCTAATTATTACCCGCCAACAGCTGCCCCCAAACCTTAACATCGTCAATCTTAAAGAGTTTGTTAAAACGCTCAAGCACCACAATCAGCTATTTTTTATCCTCTACCACAACCACAAGAAGCCGGGTTTAAATCGGTTTGGTTTAATGTCAGCCAAACAACTGCAGTTGTTTAAGGTTATTGTTTTGGCGATTTTATTGGCTGGTTTGTTTTTGGTTGTTTATTCCGGACAGCCAAAACAACCTAACCAAGCGCCGACAACAAAAAGCCAAGCTTCAGATATCCAAGCAGCCAAAGAGCTCGACAAGATTAAGAATCTGATAAAAACCGATCCAGCTAACGCCGCCAGACAACTAGAAAGGCTGACCGCCTCACTTGAAAACAACCAAATGACCGACACACTCAAGCTTGAGCTGCAACAGCTTCGCCAACAATTAAACCAGGCCGATACAGGCCTGTTTTTAGCTGCCAACGATCTAACTAATCCCAGACTCAAACAGGAAGCCGGGCGCCTTTATTTAATTGACAATAATCAGATTTTTTTATTAAGCGACCTAGATAAGGATAAGTTGTCTAAGCGATTAGTGGTTAAGTTCCAAGCGGATAAGATTATTGACGCCACCGAAGCGGCCGGTAAGTTTTTTGTCTTGACAAACAAAGCCATACTACTTAAAACAGACGACCAAGTAAAACAAATCCTGCGGTTGCCAAAAGATGTCCAACCGGCCAGGATCAGCACTTATTTAGATAATATTTATTTAATCAGCCTTAGCGGCCAAGTGTTCAAGTATGACAAAGGGGCGGTCAATTACCCGGTTAAGCCAAGGCTTTATTTTACCAGTAACAAAATATCACAACCGACCTTTTTCTTGGTTAATAAAAAAATCTACATCTTAACAAAGAGCGGGGATTTTTATGTCTTTTATTTTGGCAAGCAACAAAGGTTTAATTTTGAAAAACAAATAGAGCCGATAATCGGCTTAAGTTACGATTGGGCCTCAAACCGGTTTTGGTTTGTCAACAGATCCGGCTTTGGCGCCTTTGACAGCTTGGGCAAGATTCGCTTTTGGCACAAGCAAGATAATAATTATCGCCAAATCACGACAACAGACGAGGTTGTACTTTTAGAAAAAGACGGTTATTTAAAATTGTTTAAACTATCAGAACTTTAATAATATGGTTGACAAAAAAATAATCGCCACCAACCCACATCTGAACAATTTTAAAGTATATAAAACCATCGAGGCCGGCCTTGTTTTGAGCGGACCGGAGGCCAAAAGCGTCAGGCTGTTTGGTCTTAACTTGCGGGCAGCCACAGTGACAATTCATGAAACCAGGGCCTTTTTAGTCGGGGCCAAGATACAGCCGTATTTTTATGCCAACCAGCAAAAACAAGATAAAAGCCTACCACTTTTACTTCACAAGAAAGAAATAAGCCACTTATATGGCAAGTTGGCGGCCAAGTTTGTTTTGATTCCAACCAAGGTTTATTGGAAGAATCACAAGATCAAGATCGAGATAGCCATAGCCCATAAATTAAAAAAATGGCAAAAAAAAGAAAAACTCAAGAAAAAGGATATGGACAGGCAGCGGCAAATTCAGTTAAAAAACTTTAAGACTGCCTGGTAAAGCAAACAAACCACAATTTAACATAAGGTAAGAACCTGGTTAAGGGCCAGGCAGCGGCTGTTAAGGTTGCCCCCGTAGTGACAACATCATCAACTAAAATTGCGTTATTAACCCGGCTAACCTGATGTTTAATTTCGGTCCCAAGCCTAAAAACCGTAAACAAGTTTTTAAACCTCTGCTTTCTGGACAAACCCAACCTTAGTCGAGTCGGCCGGTTTCTTTTTAATGCTGGGATAGTGGGGATTTTAGTTAGAGAAGATAAGGATTGGCAAATGGTTGTTGGCAGGTCAAACCCGCGCCAATTTAATCTAGTTTTGTGGCTGGCAACAGGAATGAAAATCGACGGTTGCGACCGCCAACTGGAGATGAGTGGGTGGTTGTGTTTGTGAAACCATTTTTTCACCAGAAAATCAACCACTGTTATTTTATTCCTCACCAGGCCGTACTTTAAGTTAATAACCAACCGTTTTGTCAGTTGGCCATAATCAAACATAACTTCTCCACCCAAAAACCTGCGCCGGTTCAAGCAGTGTGAGTGACTAAGGTTGTGGACAGAAGGTCGGCCACAATAGAAACACCGGCCAAACTTAGACGTATTTTTAATAATGCCATTAAGACAATCGGAACAAATAAGGCCGGATTTTAAGTGCCGACCACACAAACAGGATCGATTAAAAAAGTTGGCCAACAACATGGGTTGGCGGAGGTGCTCGGGAATGACCCGAGGTCCAGATAAACAACCTAAAAACATCTACAGGCTTAGACCGCATAAAACTAACCAACCGCTAGGTTGCGGCCGACCGGTCGCGACTGGCTTGGAACCTAAACGATTTCATTCCGGCTTGGTTCCAAAGCCGTGAACATACCCCGGTTTTTAAGCTACCAAACCAAAAACCTCCGGGGTGGGTTTTCGGCTCAATATACAACGTGCTCTTGCCTTACGCGGCAAAAGCGAAGTTGTAGTTGCCGGTTAAGGCAACGCCGCCTTCGTAATCATTTTCGGCATGTTGTTTTTGATGCCCGTTAACGTAGAGCATCGAACCGACCTGCAGTTTTTAAGGAGCTTCTCTGTCGAATCAATACACCTCCAGGAATAATCTATTATATCAAATAGAAAAAAGGCCCCGCCGGTTTTTGCTTCTTGCATATAGTATAATCTGCTTATGACTAAACCAATTCAACAGCTAATTAAAATAAGGCGAGAAAAGTTAGAAAAACTCAGGCAACTAGGGGTTGAGACGGACCCGCCGGTTTATAAACGGGACCATAAAATCAACAAGGTTAAGCAAGTGGGCCTTAAAGCTAACGTGGCCGGCCGGATCCGCGGGATTAGATCTCATGGCAAGTTGGTTTTTTTTGACCTTCAAGATGAATCCGGCCAGATCCAGGTTTTAGCCAGTGAAACCAACCTAAGACAAACCTATAAGATGGTCAAGCTTTTGGACATCGGCGATTTTGTCGGAGTGGTTGGACAGGTCTTCGAGACTAAGACCAAAGAAATTACCATTAAAGCCAAAGAGATAACTTTTTTGTCCAAGTCTCTCCACCCAATTCCGGATACCTGGTATGGACTAAAAGACAAAGAGGAAAGGTTTAGAAAAAGGTATTTAGATTTAATTCTCAACCCCAAAGCCAAACAGATCCTTGATAAAAGATGGCTGATCATCAAAGCCATCCGCCAGTTTTTATGGCAACAAGATTTCAAGGAAGTCGAGACTCCGGTTTTGCAGCCACTCTATGGCGGAACCAACGCTCGTCCATTTACGACCAAGCTCAATGCCTTGGGAGTTGATATGTATTTGAGAATTGCCCCGGAGCTTTACTTAAAAAGATTGGTAGTTGGCGGTTATGAAAGGGTTTTTGAAATTGCTCGCAATTTTAGGAACGAAGGCATGGATAAAAGTCACCAGCCCGAATTTACCATGATCGAGTTTTACGAAGCTTACGCTGATTACTTCAGAATGATGGAGTTGGTTGAGGGCTTGATTAAATACGCCGCCAAGCAAGTGAACGGCTCATTGGTTTTGGAAGTCGGTCAGGATAAAATCGACTTGTCCGGCCAATGGCCAAAGATAACCGTAGATGAGGCGGTGAAAAAATACCTAAACATAGATTGGCACACCATTTCCGATGACGAGGTCAAGAAACTACTTGACAAGCATAAGATTGAGGTTCCCGGGGTTTATTCCAAAGACAAAGCCTTATTTACCATTTATGACCACCTGATAACCCCCAAACTAGTTGAACCGACATGGGTGATTGACTACCCGCAAGAAGTCAGCCCGCTGGCCAAAAACCACAGGAGTAAAAAAGGTAGGGTTGAAAGGTTTGAGGGCTATATCGGCGGCAAAGAAATTTGTGACGGCTGGTCGGAGATAGTCAGCCCAATAGAACAGCGGCGAAGATTTGAAAAAGAACAAAAAAACCTCAAGGCCGGGGATGATGAAGCCCAGCCGTTAGATGAAGATTTTTTGACCGCTCTGTCTTTTGGTGCTCCACCGATGGGGGGAGTAGGTATCGGCATTGATCGGTTGGTTATGTTTTTGACCAACACCTGGAGTATTAGGGAGGTTATTTCATTTCCTCTCATGAAGCCGGCCAAACAAGTTTAATTCGTTGCTTTTCATATTATAATCATTCTTAAAATGACAAAGATAAAAAAACAACCCAGTTTAAACTTCACCATCGACGGCGTTGCCAAACTAAAAACCAAGCTAGCCGACCTGAAAAAAACCAGGCCGAAGCTGGTTGACAGATTGGCCAAGGCCAGATCCTTTGGTGATTTGTCGGAAAATTCTGAATATACTAACGCCAAAGAAGAGTTGGCTATCTTGGACGGCCAGATTTATGAGCTGGAGTCGGTTTTGAGGCAGGCCAAAGTTATCGAAAAGCCCAAAAACAAAGCCGGGCTTGGGTCTGAGGTTGTTTTGAAAAACGACCACAAGCAGATGTCGATCAAATTGGTCAGCCACTGGGAGTCAGATCCATTGAAGAAAAAAATATCCGTAGATTCGCCGTTGGGCCAGGCGGTCAACGGCAAAAAGATCGGCGACACGGTAGTGTTTTCGACACCGTCCGGAGAAACAACCTATAAAGTTATCAAGATAAAATAAGTTTATGAACAATCTGAACCAAACTATCCAACAAATGATGGTCCAAGCAATGAAGGACCGCGACCGCCTCAAGTTGGATGTTCTACGCTTTGTCAGGTCTCAAATCAAAAACCAAGAGATCGACAAGCAAAAACCACTTGATAATAAAGAAATAGTCAAGATTATCAGGAACCTGGTTAAAAAACAAAAAGAAGAGGTTGTGTTTTTAAGGCAGGCAGGCAGGACCGATCAGGCAGACCAAGAAAGCCAAAAAACCAAAATCCTTAAATCTTTATTACCACCAGAGATGAAACCAGAAGAAATAACGGCTGAGATTAGACGGGTTGTTTCCAAGGAGCAGCTGACTAACCAGAATTTTGGCAGGCTCATGGCCAGGTTGATAACTCACTTTAATGGCCGAGTAGCCGGCGATGCCCTGGCATCAGCCTTGAAACAGCTAATCAAATAAAACCAATGAAGATAAGTAAAAAGTCAAACCTAGCTAAACTAGTTGATGAATACCCTATAGTAGCCGAGGTTTTGGACGAAGAATATGGACTTCACTGTGTTTCTTGTATGATGGCCGGTTTTGACACTTTGGAGGCTGGTGCCAAAGTCCATGGCTACCAAGA
>JAJRVN010000051.1 GCA_024277325.1 Patescibacteria group bacterium
AAGTTACCAACATTAAGTTAAAATAGGACATGAGAGTATTGATAGATCTGTCCTTGATGCATGGCTTTTCCAAGCAAAGAGGTATAGGGGTTTATGCTAACAACTTATACAAAGCCTTAAGGACCTTAAACCAAAAAGATTTCCAGATTGATTTAAATCAAGATCCTAATCCTGATTATGGCCAATATGATCTGGTTCATTTTCCTTTTTTTGATTTGTTTTTTAATACTCTCCCCTATCGTTTGCTTAATAAAAGCTTGGTTACGGTTCATGATTTGATCCCGATCAGGTTCAAAAACAATTACCCGCCTGGCATAAGGGGTGGTTTGAGGTTTTTATGGCAAAGGTTCAAATTAAAAAGATCACTGGCTGTAATCACTGATTCTAAAGCCTCTAAAAAAGATCTGATCAAGCTGTTTAAACTCAAACAGGATAAAGTTTTTCCGATTTATTTAGCCGGCAATAATTTAACTAAAACCATTGATTGTTCCAAGCTAAAAGAGCGATTGAATTTGCCGGATAACTACCTTCTTTATATCGGCGATGTCAACTATCATAAAAACTTAAAAAGTTTGATTAGAGCTTTAAAATATCTGCCTAAAAAGATAAATCTGGTTTTAGCCGGCAGCGGTTTTGTTAGGGACTCGGTTGAGAAAGCCCAGATAGAAGCCTTAATTACCAAACTTAAGCTTAAAAACAGGATTAAGATCTTAGGTTATCTAAAAGCCAATCAGTTATCGACTGTCTATCAACTGGCTGATTTTTATATCCAACCCTCATTGTGGGAGGGCTTTGGCTTGCCGGTGATCGAAGCTTTAAGTTTAGGGGTGCCGGTTATTGTCTCACGCAACTCATCGTTAAGAGAGATAACTAATGACACTGTGGCTTTTTACATAAAATACCCATTCAATGGCAAGAAAATTGCTGAAGCAATAAAGCAAGCTTATAAAGGCAAGCCCAAAATCGATAAAGATAAATTAACCAAGTTTGCCAATCAATTTAGCTGGGATAAGACTGCTTGGCAGACTTACCAAGTCTACAAAAAAGTTTATGAAAAACAGATTTAAGTTTCAACAACTATTTTTAAGTGGTAATTTAAAAGATATAACTTTTTTTTGGCTTTTATGGCTTGGTTTTTTGGTTCTAGCTTTTAAATTGGCCGGCAAGTTTTATAAACTAAAACCTTTGTTTGTTTTTTCTGGAGTGGATGCTTGGTGGGGCCGTTTGGCTAATTTTGACGGCTATCATTACTGGAACTTAGTTAAAGATGGTTATATCTATGGTTTGTACCAATCCTTTTTCCCTGGTTTAGCTTTACTGATGAGGCCTTTTTATTGGTTGATTGGCAATTATGTTGTTTTGGCTGGGATTTTGATAAATTTGGCATTGTTGTTTGTTTCACTGATTTTGCTTAGAGAAATTAGTAAGGATAATAAGATTCAAGCCGGCATGGCCGTTTTATTTTTACTGTCTTGGCCGGCCAGTTTTTATTTTAGCTCATTTTATACCGAAAGTTTATTTTTGGCTTTATCATTGTTGGCTTTTTGGTTTTATTCCCGGTTTAAAACCGGTCCGGCTCTGCTGATGGCCGGTTTGGCCTCATTAGTTAGGTTGGCCGGTATATTTATTGTGGTTAGTTTCATTTTGGACAGGTTGGTTCGCTTGTACAAGTTTAAAGGTTGGCGGGGTGTGGTTAAGCCCGAGGTAGTTGTCAAGATGTTTTTGTGGCTGGCCATCGGTGGTATTGGTTTGTGGTTTTATATGGTTTTTCTGCAGATTAAGTTTGGTGACGCTTTAATTTTTTTCCATAACCAATCACAGTTTTTAGCCGGTCGGCAGACCGATAAATTAATCTTGTTGCCTCAAGTAATTTATCGTTATTTAAAGATGTTTACCACTACCTCGATTGATAATCCGATATTTTTTGTTATAAGCTTGGAGTTTTGGAGTTTAATTTTGGCTTTGACCGGGCTGGTCTATCTATGGGTTAAAAAAGTACCGGTTTATTACCAGGTTTATGGTTGGTTAAGTTTAATACTGCCAACTCTAACCGGTACTTTATCTTCCCTGCCTCGGTATGTGATGGTCATTTTCCCGGTGTTTTTGGGTCTTTACTTTTTGCCAAGGAAAATAAGGTGGTTTGTAGTTGGAGTTAATTCTGCTTGGTTGTTTTTAGCTTTTGCCCGCTTTGTCCAAGGTTGGTGGATAGCATAAACTTTCTAACGATCCCGGATCGTCATCTCTGAATGCCAGGAATGACGATCCGGGATCGTTAGAAAGGTTTTGATTAGTTGTTTTGATTAGTGAAGATGTAGTAATCAGGGGTTTGGGTTTTTAGTTGGCGGTAGTTGGGGTCATCTTTTAGCTTGCTTATCGTTTCTTTAACGACCTGCTGGCTGGAGCCGTAGAAGTTGTTGGCGTTTTGGTTGGGCGAAATGTCAAAGACAATAACATCCGGTTTTTGATCGTAGTTGCCCTTGAAAAGATCAAGATTTTCGGCTTTGGTAATAAAGTAGGGCAAAAGATTATTTTGGGCCATTATTGTTTGGGTTTGGGAAACAGGCAAGATGCGATCTTTGACCCATTGGTCGCTGTTTAAGCTTTGCCAAAAAGGTTGGCTGATGACCAGGTTGATCGGGGCGCCGGGGCCGGTCTTGCGGTTTGTATAAGCGGTAGCGGTGATTAAAAAGATAGCCAAGCCGACGATAAGATAATTTTTGAGGTGGACTGATTTA
>JAJRVN010000052.1 GCA_024277325.1 Patescibacteria group bacterium
ACTGATATTGGCGTTTTGCCGGAGGATTATTTTTCGGCCCTTAGCCGGTATAAAGGTCAGCTTTTTGTTTTGTTTCTTTAAATTTCTTTTAATCTCGCCGTTTATCTTAATCTTACACATCGGCTTTTCATATTTTTTGCCAACCAACGGATTTTTATTAAAAGCGTTAATCAGTTGGCGAATGTTGCTTTTGCCGTTGCCTATAATCCGAGCCGGCAACCTTTCGACAACCGCCGAAACCTTGCCGCCGACTACCAGAAACCGATAATCCTTACCCTCGACAAACTCTTCCAGCAAAACATCCTCCTTGCCAGGTTGAGTCCAAACCAAAGGTAGTATGTCTTTAAACTCTTTAAAAGACTCTATATTGGCATAGACTTTATTGCCGTGAGCCCCCTTAATTGGTTTAAGAACACAGGGAAACATTTGTTTCTTCAAGATTAACCTTGTAGCCTCTGCCGGAGTTCTGACAAGCCAGCTTTTGGGAACGGGAATGTTATTGGCTTGCAGAATCTTTTTGGTCAAAAATTTATTATTGGCGATAAAACAAGCCGGTTGCGGATTGATCGGGAAAGAAGTGCCTTTGATAAAAAAGGATTTGCCATGATATGATAGTTTCAAAAGGTTAAAGCGGTAAGATATAACCTTAACCTTAAGGTCGCGCTTAACAGCCGCTTCAAGAATCAGCCGGGCGCTTTTGGTTTTTAGTTTTGTTTTAGACATCTTTTTTACATTTATAATCGGCCGATAACTATTTTTTTAAAAGGTTTATTAAGTTGCAAACTCAACCACAAAGATTACTGGCAGATAGTATTCAAACCAAGAAGATCTTCAGGCAAGTTCGTTGTACACTGACCGACTAACCCTTGTTTGCTTTAGCTAAGACCAGCTAATTCTCTCAGATGTTTCTTTCAAAAATCTTAAATCTTTAATCCGGCTAGTATCTATTATAACCCATAGTAATCATAAGCCTCTATTTTAGAGCTGTAAGTCTTGATGCCGCACCGGCAAGCAGGTGACGAAATAAGGCTTCCAACCGACTTAAAAAGCGGCAGGAAATGCTTTATCAATCTTTCTATTTTTAAGATAAATCCTCAAACAATAAACGGCCACAAAGGCGATTAAGGCAAAATAGATAATCAACAAGCCCCAAGCAAAGATAATTGATAATTGATTTGATTTTGTATAAACATTCATCTGCTTAAAAATCCTCATCAACCACGAACTGCTTCCCCAGGAATGGCCGGCGATAAACAAGAACATAAAGAATAAATTCAAAGGCTCTTTTAACTTTTGAAACAATAAATACCAAAGAAAAAACCAGATTAAAGAACCCAGTACAAAAAACCATGGCGAAGCAGCCAAAATATAATAAGCCGGGCTGGCATCGCTTGCCAACAACGGATTAGACCAATAACCTTTTCCCTGGCCGATAACCGTTACCACTGCATCAACACCGGCCGGCCCAAGAAAAACAAAAAACAAGGAGTTGTTTCCAATTTCTGATTTAAACATGCTTGAATTTTACTTATAAACCTGAAGATCTATCATCTCGGCCAGCTTGGCCAGTTCCCGTTTGGCGTTGATAATCTCTTGGTCTGTTGGATCATCTGGAAAGCTTGATATCTTTGAGTACCATATTTTTATGATGGTTGGCCGAAGTGTGGACATACCACTTAAGGATTCGTGGTATATTGGGTATCTTTGGGTATAGGTCACCAACTCAACCGACCCTATGGATTTTGGTGCCAGTTGATACATATAAACCATCTTGACTTTATTCTTGGTGGTGTAATAGTTTCTTGTTGTTTGCATTCTTTTGACAACTTCGCCAACTGATAATGTTGGATATAAACCATAGTTTTCATAACCATCAAAGATAGCAAAATCAACCGGTAATTCTTGCCGTTCGGGATGAAAATCACTCATATAGTGCCAAATATCTATGCCAGAGTAGTTATTAAATTTGATTTGTTTCTCTACTATAACTTTACCTTTATATCTATAAGTAGAAACCCTCATTTTCTTACCTTCAAAAAGAGGGGGAGGTTAAAACAATATCTTCGGGAGAATAATCCACTGTTTGATGATCAACCAGTATGGCCCTACCCTCAGCTACGGCCTCAAGCTCTGTATCCTGTTGCCGGTTTTGTTTTTCAAGGTCAGCAATCTTATTTTTTAAATTAGAGATATTTTGACGGTAGGCTTGTTGGTATTTTTGCCACTCAGGCTCTTGGCGCTTGGTCTGGTAAACTTGACCAAGTAAAAACCCAACAGCCAAAACCGTCAAAACAAATATTAATCTAAATTTTGATGAAGTCATTCCTGTGTAAAATATACAATAAAATCGATGAACAAATCAAATATCTAAATCAGCCCGTCCTTGCTCGCTCAATTAAGGCTAATATTTTGTCATGAACAAGATCATTTGAGGCGACAAAACCATTAATTTGTCGATCATATCTTTGTTCTTTGCCGTTAAGATCCGTGACTTTACCACCAGCCTCTTCAACTATCAGCTTAACCGCAGCCCCATCCCATGGCTTATCCCACGCATAAACCTCTGCCACCATAACTCCGGCGGCGGTTAAGATGCCACCGTAAGAAGCGGAGTATAAAGTGGAAGCATAAGCTTTTTGTTCAAAAACTAATTTTTGGAAAATACCATGGAAGTCGGAAACGTCAAGCTCAACATTCATCAGTTGTCTGGCAAGAGTGCTGGTCGGCGATACTTTGATTTTTTTATTGTCTAAATAAGCTCCTCTATCTTTTTGGGCCCAAAACAGCCTGTCCAGCATGACATCATAAATCACTGCCGCAACCGGCCGACCATTGTAAGTTAGAGCTAAAGAAAAAGTAAACAGAGGATAACTGTGGGAAAAAGGAATTGTACCATCAAGTGGGTCAACCACCCAAGTAAAAGAACTTGTTTTAATCAAACTTTTCTCTTCTCCTAATATCGAGTGGTCGGGAAAGGCAAGAGAAAGCTTGTCTATAACCATCTGGTTTACCTGTGTATCTGTAATTGTTAATGGAGTGTTGTCCGCTTTCCATTCGGTTACCATCTTAAGGCTAAAATTATTCTTGATTATCTTCCCGGCTTGATAAGCCAGATCTTTGGCAAAATCAAGATATTCCACTAACTGATTTTTTAATGTCTTCATAAAAATGATGCCTATAACACCCTTAATCTGTGTTTATCTTAGCAACCATATATAATTTATTCAACACACTGTACTCGTCCATGACATTTGGGACAAATAACCGTTATCTAAAGCATAGCCTAGGGGTGATCTTTGACCCAAAGACTGATGCGGTCTTCTTGTATTAAAGAATAGCAGATAATCCATCAGTTTGTCATTAAAGAGCTTGGGGTGATGAA
>JAJRVN010000053.1 GCA_024277325.1 Patescibacteria group bacterium
AAATCAGGGCTTTATAAACCTGACAAACTTTCTACTTCATGAACTTTCTAACTTAACTTAAATATAGTGAGCCACCTGTCGGATTTGAACCGACGACCTACCGCTTACAAGGCGGTTGCTCTACCCCTGAGCTAAGGTGGCGGCCTTGGCTAATTATATTATATCCTTGGCAAAGAAACTTTTTAGCTTAATCATTGCTTGTCGTGTACGCCAATACTTTTGACATAACCGGATAAGGGCAGGGGTTAGTCGAGAGAGAAAAGACCGCAAGATGTTTTAGCCGGTTTTTCGTTGACTGAAGCTTGGCAACCGGAAGATGTTAAGCGGTTTATCCAGCGGAATTAATTTGTCTTGCCCATCTTGGGAAATCAGCCGATACAAAGGGAAACCTTGCTGGATACAGCGATCGATAAAAAGAACACCTTCCAGATGGTCATATTCATGCTGAATAATGGTGCCGATTAAACCGGAAAAAACCTTAGTTTGATTGATTAGATCTCCTGAATCGTTAATGGTTTGGTACTGGAGTTTGATCGATCGGTGACGCTTGACCAATCCGTAAATATTTGGGATTGACAAACAGCCCTCATATTTAAACTCTGACTCTGGCACGCCTTCGATCATTTTGGAATCGACCTTGATGATTTGAGGGTTGATAAAAACCTGCAAAGGCAGTGGTTTAGATTTTGAATTGATGGTTAAAAAAATTCTTAAAGGTTGGTTGACTTGAACCGCCGCCAAGCCGAAACCAGTAATTTCCCGCTTGTCATTAACCAAAGTTTGCTTCATCCGCTTAATCAATTTTTTAACCTGAGGGGTCAGTTGAACAGGCTGGCTTTTTTGCCGTAAAATCGGGTGGGGCACAGTAATAATCTTTAAACCGGAGGCCATATATTTTAATAGTATAAAGGATAAGCGAGAACTTAATCAAGGCAAAGCTAGCCAAGAAACAAGAGCTACTTTTGAACAATGGCCGATTACCAAGGATCCCCCTAAGTGTCAACGGGAAGGTTGCTTTAAACCCCGCAAGGCTTAAAGACAAGACCTCATGGTCCAGGAATCCGATTGCTCGACTACCTGGATTTACCCTTTGCTTAGGTGTCGAGGAAAACACCTTGGCAAGCTCCATTGATTTCAAAAGTAGCTTAAGTTTATTATAGCAAAATAACTTGATTTGACACAAACCAGACCGTTTGTTATCTTTAGAACTAGCCCTCAATTATTTAAAATTTTTTCATATGAATCAACAGCTTCAACGTCTTAAAGTTATTAAAAAATCTGGTCAAAAACAAGACTACCAGCGCGACCAAATCAAGCTGTCTATCTTCGCCGCCGCCGCTGAGCTGGGGGGTAAGGATCTTAAGTTAGCGGAAACCTTGGCCAAAGAAGTGGAAAAGATGCTAGCCGCTGGCTTTGCTGACAAAAGGACAATAACGACAGAACAGATCGGCGATATTGTTGAGATAGTTTTGATTAAAAAAGGTCATGCTAAAACCGCCAAACAATATATATTGTCTCGGGCCGCTAGGAGAAAAGTAGCTGATTTGGCTAAACAAATAGGTGTTATAGATGATGTGGGTAGTTTTAAGCTAAACGCCTTATTGGTAATGAAGAAAAAATATCTGTTAAAAGACGACGAAGGCGAGGTTATAGAAACCCCCAAGCAGATGTTTATCAGAGTTGCCAAAAACCTGGCTAAATTTGAAACTAAAAACCAAAGGCGAAAATGGCAAGATGCCTTTGTTAATCTAATGCTTGACAACCGCTTTCTGCCGGCCGGCCGAACCTTAACCAACGCCGGTACTGCCGATGGCCAACTAGCCAGTTGTTTTGTCTTACCCATCGATGATTCGGTGGTTGATATTTTTCAAGCGATTAAAGAATCGGCCATATTAAAAAAACATGGTGGTTCTACAGGCTTATCATTTTCCAAAATCAGGCCTAAGGGAGATTATGTGGCTGGTTCATCCGGCCGGGCTTGCGGGCCGGTTTCGATTATGAAACTGTTTAACGATAGCTCTGACATTTTGGTTCAACATGGCCAAAGAAGAGCTGGCAACATGGTGGTCTTAAACGTGGCCCATCCGGACATTTTAGAGTTTATTACCTCTAAAGAAGATCCGTCGGTTTTACCCCATATCAATTTTTCCATAGCCGTGACTTCAAAGTTTATGAAAGCGGCTTTAAACGACAAAGACTGGCGGTTGATTAATCCGAAAAATGGCAAGGTCTCGGCGGTTATTAGAGCTAGGTCGATCTTAGAATTGACGGCCACCGCAGCCTGGCGCAATGGCGACCCCGGCATGATTTTTATTGATGAGATTAATAAATATAATCCCACTCCTCACCTTGGACCGATAGAAACCGTTAATTTATGTGGCGAGCAACCTCTGTTGCCTTATGAAGCTTGCAACTTGGGTTCGATAAACCTGACCGCCCATTTAAAAAAAGATACCAAGTCCGATCCTGTCTTAGGCGACCTTTGGCAGGTTGATTGGCAAAAATTAGAAGAAACGGTGCGGCTAGCGGTCAGGATGCTGGACAACACAGTTAGCGCTTCCAAGTTTCCCTTGCCCCAGGTTAATAAAATCGTTAAAGGCAATCGCAAAATTGGTCTGGGTATTTTAGGCTGGGGCGATGTTTTGATCAAGTTGGGCTTATCTTACAAGGACAAAAGGGCTCGCCAATTGGCCGCCAAGATAATGAAGTTTATCCAGCAAACAGCTTGGCAAACATCGGCCGACTTGGGCCAAGAAAAAGGTTCGTTTCCTAATTTTGAGGGTTCTATCTGGCAGAAAAGAGGTTACAAAGCTTTTCGTAATGCCACATTGACAACCATAGCCCCCACCGGTTCGATCGCTATTTTAACCGGCGCTTCATACGGTATAGAGCCTTTGTTTGCCTTGTCATTTTTTAAAGAAGTTATGGGCGGGGTTAGACTACCAGAGATTAATAAAGACCTGTTTAGGGTTTTACAACATTTGGTAACCGTTCAAAAAATCAGTCGGGAGCAGATGGAGTCAGTTAAAGACTATATCTTAAAACATGGTTCAATCCAAAATCTTGATTTTCTACCCAAAAAGGTTAGGGGTATCTTTATTACCTCGATGGATTTATCATACAAAGATCATATCTTAATGCAGTCAGCCTTCCAGAAGTATGTTGATAATGCTGTTTCTAAAACGATTAATATGCCCCATAGTGCCACGGTTCAAGATGTTATGGAAGCCTTTTTACTGGCTTGGAAGACTGGTTGTAAGGGTATTACAGTCTACCGCGACGGCTCAAGAGACCAGCAAGTCCTTAATGTTGGCAACCAAAGCCAAACTCAATCCCAACAGCCAAAGACAGGCTTAGGCATTTTAGACAGCATAAAAAACATGAGTTTGAGTAATCAAGTGGCGGACAGCAATATCTGCCCTTCATGTGGTAGTAAAATGCAAAAAACAGAAGGTTGTGCCATCTGCCCCATGTGCGGTTTTTCGGTTTGTTCGTTGTAGTCTTTCTCTTTTTGTTACAATAAAAGTATGTTCTTAAGCCAGATGGAAATTAAAGGGTTGGTGGATAAAGGTGAATTGGCGATTAATCCTTTTGAAGCGGAGCATTTAAACCAAGTTTCTTACAATCTGTCTTTATCGGAAAAGGTGATTGACCCGGAGACCGGTGAAGCTTTTGAGCTGTCTGATTTCCAGCTTAAGGCCGGCCAGTTTGTTCTGGCTAATACCCAGGAATATATAGTTTTACCTGACAATATCATAGGCTTTGTCTTTAGCCGTTCTTCTTTAGCTCGGCTTGGAATCTTAACCACTCTTGATGCTCACTTGATTGAACCCAGCTTTGAGGGTAGTTTGACCTTGGCTTTAAAAAACGTTTCCTCAAAACCGGTTTTATTAAGGCCTGGCTTAGCTGTAGTCCAGATAATGTTCGTCAAACTGGCAACAAACAGTCAATCCAAAAAAGCGTCTAAATATGAAGGGAGCCGGTCAGTTGGCTTTAGCAAATTATGCCGGGAGTGGCAAGATGAGTGATTTAAAAGATAAAACTAAGGAATTTTACGATAAAGTGGCCGATTCATACCTAAGCCGCAATTTTCATAGAATCAGAATTGATTTATTAACAGACTTTCTTAAATTGTTGTCAAACAAAGGGGTGGTATTAGACGTTGGTTGCAGTACGGGACGGGATGTTATGTGGCTTAAAGCCAATGGAGTTAATGAAGTCTATGGCATTGACTTTGCCGAGCATATGATTAACTTAGCTAAAGAATACATGCCGAAAGGTCATTTTCAAGTGGGGGATGTCATTCAAGGGCTTGATTTTGAATCTGATTTTTTTGACGGAGTTTTATGCTTAGGGACCTTAGGCAATGTTCCCAAACCAAAAAGCTTAAAAGTGGTCCAGGAAATTTATCGAGTATTAAAACCATCAGGCATAGTTGTATTTACGGTCAAAGAAGGAGATAAGGAGTATTTAGAAGTGACCAATAAATACGGGCCCCGCTACATGGATTTGCCAAGAAGGATGAGTTTGTATTTTGAATCGGATTTAAACAACTTATTAAATCAAGCCGGCTTTAAGGTTTTAAAATCAGACACCTTTAGCGACGATAATTATACGTGGGTTTCAAGTTTTGGCCGCAAATAATTATTTCATTTTCGCCATAAACATTAAGCAATAAATTGGCAAATACTTAGATATGGAATCGGTTAAAGTCAAAGG
>JAJRVN010000005.1 GCA_024277325.1 Patescibacteria group bacterium
GGATAGCTTGGCGGTTATCCGGTAAAAAATGGGTGGGTGTATTAGCTGGTTTTTTGGTGGCTTTTTCTAATTTAGAAATCGCCTGGTCCCAACAAGTAAGGCCATATATTATCCTTCAGTTTTTATTTTTATTGATAATAATCTGGTGGATAAAGTACCAGGACAACAAAGTTAATTTTGGCAAATGGGCGGTGGGCGGTTTGATTTTAAGCTCTATTCTAGTGCTTTTTCATACCAGCTCTTTTGTTGTCGGAGTTGTCTTTTTAGTCATGGTCTTATGTGAAGCTTATTTCAAACAAAAAATTAAATCTTTATGGTTTTGGGGACTAATTTTAGGTTTAAGCTTTGTTTTTTTAGGTTTAGTTCTGAAATTAAATGTTTTAAACCAAGCTTTTGTTTTTATCAACAATCTTGATTTAAGCAGAATCCGACTAAAGATCTGGCACTTCATCTTCTTTTGGAAACATTACCTTTTTTACCTGCCTTGGGCTCTAGTCGGTTGGCTTTGGCTTTTGCCAAAAGCTAAATACCGTTTACTGGCGGTTTTTGTGGTTTCGGTTAGCGTTATTTTGCATCTAGCGGTACTAATGCGACCGGACAGCGCCACTTACGTCAGGTACACTTTGATTAGTTTCCCTTTTGTTTTTATCTTTACCGGTTTGGGTTTGAGCCGGCTGGCAGATCAAATCTATAATAAAACTATAAAATATGTGGTTTTGGCTATGGCAGTTGGCTTGGTTGTTGGTTTGGGGATAAAAACCAAAACCTTAAACTTTTGCCCTTCACGCTATCACTCTATCAACGCCGATATTCGGGAAAACCCATTGGCGGATTACAAGCGGTTTTTTAACAAGATGAAGCCATATTTTGACAAAAATCCTAATGCGGTTTTGATTGATGCGTGGGGAGATAGAGATAATTGGTACTTAAACAGAAAAGTTGACGGTTTTATGATTGCCAGATCAGATCATCAAGGCAAAAAAACAGCCTTTGGCGGAGATTTTATCACCAATACAGATGAGTTAAAACGGTTTTTGGCTAATAAAAGACAAGCTTTGGTGGTAATTGAAGGCTGGCCAAGTTTGGCGGGGGATAAAATGCAGGCGTTTGTCAGAAATAATTTGAAATTTGAGTATAAGGTTTGTGATGAAAAACTAGCCAACGAAGGTTGGTGCTTAGAGTTATTTAGTTATGGAATAAATAATGAGAATAATTGATGTGGTTATCGTTAATTATCATCAAGCCCCTACCCTGATTCCTTTAGTTAAGGAATTGATAAAAGAAGACGTTGTCGGCCACGTAATCGTGGTTGATAACAGCCAAGATAAAAAAGAAAAAGAAATCTTGGTAAGTGATTTAAAAGATAAAAGGATAAGTTTAGTTGTTAATCAAAAAAACTTAGGCTTTGCCAGAGGTTGTAATTTGGGCTTTAAACAGGTGAAATCAGATTATGTGGCTTTTATAAACCCAGATATTGTCTATAAGGTCGGGACACTGGATAAAATTTTAGATTTGGTTAATAAGACCCAGGCTGATATATCAGCGCCGGTCATAGTTAACAAGAGCGGCAAGCTTATCCCAACCGCCGGTTTCTTCCCCAAATGGTCATTGAAATTCTGGCGAAAGGTTTTTTTATGGCCTGAAAAAATCGATTATTTAATCAGCCGGCCAAAAAAAGTTGACTGGTCAACCGGCGCTTTTATGGTGGTAAAGTCTGGTGTGTTCAAGAATTTAGGTGGTTTTGATGAAAACTTTAAGCTTTATTATGAGGATCTTGATCTTTGCTTGCGAGCTAAAAGGGGTAGCTTTAATATCTGGTATTTGCCGGTTAAAGCAACTCATCTAGCCCATCGGTCAGTGGTTAAAAACAAGCAAGCGGCTGATAAGTGGTATAAACAAAGTAGATTTTATTTTATTAAAAAACACAAAGGGCTTTTCTTAGCATGGCTGGATCAAAAGATAAAAACAAGCTAAATCAACTAACTTTTGTCACAGCGGTTTTAAACGAAGCTGATAATTTAGCTAAATTAGGCAAACACTTAAAACCGTTTTTGGACAATGGAGCCAGTTGGGTTGTGGTGGTGGATTACAGAAATAAAGATGAGTCGGATAAAATTGCCAAGAGTTTGGGAGCTCTGGTTATTTATGACAAAGGCGAGTCGGAAGGCATTGTTTTTGCCAATAAAAACAAAGGTATTAAGACGGCTGAAACTAAGTGGGTATTTATCATCGACGCTGACGAGGAAATGGATGGTGTTTTACAAAAAGAAATCCAACAGATTACCTCTAACCAATATCCTATTTCAGCCAATCTTTACGAAACCGGATTTATCAATTACGAGTTTGGCAAGTTTTTTAAAAAATGCGATTTAAAGGACAAAACCTTTGTCAGGTTGTTTAAAAAGGGGTACTTTAGTTATCAATATGACAAAACGGCTGAGGGTTATGATATCCAGGTTATGAAGGAAAAACCGACTGTTTTAAAAGGCAAGTTAATCCACTATACACATCCAACCATCAGTGCCTTTTTGAAAAAGATAGACAGATACTCAACCCGGGAGGCGCGAGTGCGGTTAAAGTATAAGTCGGATATGAGCTGGAGGTATATAAGGCGACAAGTAATTTATCAACCAATACGCGAGTTTGTTTGGAAGTTTTTTGTTTGGAAACTTTATAAAGAAGGTTTCCATGGTTTTATAGTTTCAACGATTTTTGCTTTTTACCACTTTTTGATTTGGTCAAAAATTTACATTGCCAAGTACAAGAAGTAATCATCAAGCCGGGGTTGATCTACCCGGGTTGATAACTAAGGTAATAGAAATACCGATTTAATATTGTTAAAAATCCGACCTCGGTATCCTTAGTTAACAGCTTAATTAGCTTATTAATCAATTCCCGGAGCGTTATCATATAACCCCGGGATCGGTTTACTGTTGACGCTCCGGGCAATAAGGCGGGATGTAACCTGTTAAGTAATAAGCGGGGCTTTGGTGGTAATAGTCGATCGGTAGTTTTGCATAAAATTCAACAAGTACTCTTTATCTTTAATAAACGGCGATATGTCAAGAAGTATATCTTGGGGCTTAATGCGTTCAACTTTCTCAATTAAAGCATCAATAATTTGCTCTCTTGAAAGCTGAGGGAAGATCTTGCCGAGAATGTTCCAATTGGGTTTCAATTTGAAGCCGGATTTAGCTGAAAGGTTGACAAACCAATAAATATCAAAAAGGTCCCTGCCTTTAAAAGAGATGGTTTGAGTTTTGCTTTTAAAGAACTGCCTTTCCAAAAAAGCTGTAATTTTATTGGCAAATAAAGTTGGTAAGTCGTAAGATACAATAAAAAAATTGAATTCGTTAGATATAAAGGGTGTAACTTCGGTTTTGTAGTTTTGGGTAAGGATTTCAGAAAAATCACAACGAATAAAAATAACTTCATTAGGAGAGATTATTGACCGAGGTAAAAAATCAGAGGCTGAGAATTTAAGAAAGATAGTTTTTTGATTGTTGGCTAACTTAGTCCCAATTAATTGTACCTGCGGGAGGGAACGGAAATAAGTTTGGAGTCTTTTGTTAAATAGTCTAATATCAAAATCAAGGGCAGTTGGATAATCAAAATCCAAATCCTCTGATAATCTGGGTAGGTTGTAAAGCTTTCTTAAGGCAGTCCCGCCGGTAAAGATAAGTTTTTTGTAAACCTTGTCGTTATAGACAAAATTGAGAACATAATCTTGAAGCTTGTCTTTAACTAAATTGCGCTGATAGTATTTATCCATATCTTCATTTTATCGATTTGATAACTTGAGCAATAAACTCCATCTTTTTTGAACAGGACAGATCTACATAAGAGTTGAATTCTTTTATATTTTTAGAGTCAGACAAAAACCAATCCCAATTTATTCTACTTCTTTCAAGTAGAAATTCTTTGATATCGTTTTTATTAGTGAATTTTTTTAGATAAAGATAGTCAAATAATGCCTTGGCCTTGGTAGCTCTTTGTACAGGATTGCCGGAAGTTTTTGGCTTATAACCGGTAAACAACGAATCTTTGATGTTGCGGTAAGCAAAGGTGACCAGCTTGCTTTTATAGGTACGAGTTGATTTGGTAGTAATAGAAGTAAGAGTATAACTGGCTTCGGGGATAAGGTCATAATAGGATAAGACGTATTCTAAAGAAATATATGATGGCTGGCATAAAGTGTTGGCTAACTGTTGAAGGTAGATATCAAAAAAACCCTGTTTTTTTTCTTTTATTTGTCGGATATAGTAGGCGGAAGCATAAACGCCTTTTTTTAAGGGGATAAGAACTTCTTCTTTGATTAGCTGCTTAATCCAATAATCCAAATTGTAACCATCCTTGCCAAGCGCAAGGCTTAAATTTTGCTTGGTATAGTATGGAAATTGGGTTAGCAACTTGGATAGTTTATTGAAATCACTGGGTTTCATATTTATTTGGTATTTGGTAAATTATATTACCAATTGTAGAATAATAATTACGTTGTGTCAACCATATTTATACACACTCCCAAAGCGGTTAGTTGTTTAGGTCAACCTCCTCAAGCTGTTTTAACATCTCAAACAAGCTTTTATCTATACCAACCGCCTCAAGCAGTTTGTCGCTTGGGGGCAAAATTAGCTCAGTTACCACTGCCCAGGCTGATAAGCCTAAAGCCGCTTTCAGGCCGGAGATTAAATGGCTTGATTTGGTTAAAACGGTTTTGCGCTTGACAAAATTCAATATCTTCCGAGTTGCCTCTAGTGATTTACTCACTCGAGTGATTGATTGTGGAATAACCAGCTCACCGGTTGCCGGATCATAATTAAAGGTATCGTCAAAATTGGCCAATGTCTGCTGGGCGGTTTGGTTTAGCTGTTTAATAAGGGGTTCAACTTCCTCCCAGGCTTTCTCATCTTCAGACCGGCCTAGAATAGCCTTGTGTGGTTGATAATTGCTCTCAAGTACTGCTCTGGTAATAGCAACCATAGAGTTAAGTTCACCTCTTATCTCCGCCGGCGTTTTACCAAAAAAATCGGTAAAGTTTTCTTCCGCACCGGTATCCATTTCTTGAATAACGCGATTAGTATAACCGTTGATCTCTTCTAATAAATGGCTGTTTTGAACCACTTGGTTGACTCTGTCTTTGCCTAAAAGCAAAGACACTCCGGCTCCACCGAGCAATTTCAGAAAGCTTCTTCGGCTAACCCTTTTATCCGCCTTTACTGGGCTTGGTTCATCTATACGGTTAAAGCCGGCTTGAATCATCTCTTCATAAAAGCTGTAAGCCAAACCAATCATAAGATAAAAACGAAGGGCTGATTTGGACATTTTGCCGGCATCAACTGTTCTCTGTTTAAAGTTGACCGGGTGAGGCAAGGAAAAATTAAAGCTATCAGCTGAATTATCATAAAGATCGTTTGATCTACGGCCAAACCTATCAATCAGATCGACCCACCTGTTTAGCTGTTGGTGGTCTAATCCTAATCTAGCAATCTCTTCAGGGTCCTCCCAATCCCAAACAGTTTTGGTTTTGATCACTGTATGGCAGTTTTTGCCATCAGGATCACATTCTTCACTGGTAACAATTTCATCGTGAGACCGATAATATACACTTTTCCAGGTTTTATATAAATCAGATAATGCTTGATGTGTTGGCTCAAAGCCACTAACTAATTCCCGTATCTTGTGCAGATCTTCGGCAAAACCTTCGGCTTCCGCCAGCCTTTCATTCGGGTGGGCCTCATAATAAA
>JAJRVN010000054.1 GCA_024277325.1 Patescibacteria group bacterium
CTGCGCCAGCCGGGGTCAAGCATCAAGCCGTTAACTTATGCTCTGGCCTTGGAGAACGGCTGGACCGCCTCGACGGTCTTGATCGACGCCCCGACCTGCTTTTTGGTCCCCGGCCAGAAGCCGTATTGCCCAAAGAATTATGACAATCAGTTCCATGGAGCGGTCCAGATCCGGTTTGCTTTGGCCAACTCGTACAACATCCCGGCGGTTAAGATTATGGCTTTGGACGGCCTTTTGCCCTTTTTAAAGTTTGCCCAGAAGCTTGGCTTAAGCTCTCTCCAACAGGCCGACCGCTATGGTTTGTCGCTTGGCTTGGGTGGGGGCGAGATAAAGATGGTTGATATGGCGGTGGCCTACAGCGCCTTGGCCAACTATGGCTTAAAGACAAACCTGAACCCGATTTTAAAGATTCAAAATGCCAAGGGTGAGCTGATTTATCAAAAAGACAATCCGGTCTCCCGACGGGTTTTGTCCCCGGCGGTCAGTTACATAATCAGCCATATCCTGCTTGATAACGGAGCTCGAAGCGCGGCCTTTGGCCAGTCTTCACAGCTTAATATCAAAGGCCATAAGGCGGTTTCAGTCAAGACCGGCACCACCAATAATATGCGGGATAACTGGACGATCGGTTATACCCAAGATTACTTGACCGCGGTTTGGGTTGGCAACAATGACAACACACCGATGAGTTATGTGGCCTCCGGCGTTACCGGCGCCACGCCGATCTGGAACAAAATTATGACTTATTTATTAAAAGACAAAGAGGATAAATGGCCGGCCAAACCTAATGATGTTGTCGGCCGGCTGGTTTGTGTCACCAGCGGCCGGTTAGTGGGCGACAGCGGCTGCCAATCGCGATTTGAGTATTTTAAGAAAGGCACCGAGCCGACCAAGGTCAGTTTTTACAAAAAAGAGATTTGGGTGGATAAGACAACCAAGCGGCCGCCGGAGGCCGGCCAGACGGATAATTTAGAACTTCAAACTCATATAATTGTTTCCGACCCATTTGTCAAGTATTATTGCCTTGATTGTCCGGCCGGCGGCCAGAGGTATAATATAAAGTTGGTGCCTGACCAGCCGTATGCGACGCCGGTCGCCAGCCCGTCAGGCCAACCAAAGACAAATTAGGTTTGTAGTTTGAAATGATGATTATTTTTAACAGAAACCCGGAACTAGCTATTTATCAAAGTCGACTGCGAGGACTAACAGCCGATTATTTCCAGGGATTAGAAATACCAGTTAAACCGAGTGATATACTTGTGCTACCAACTTTTGTGGTAGATAATCATAATCACCCCGGTAAGGAAGGAACTGTGTTAATTGCTACATTGAACGGTTATGTTATTGGTGGAGATTTTGTCGAGTTTGGTGGCACTTTTTATAAACCTGGCTTTGATAGAAAAACCTTACTGACCCACATGGCTGATGTCTTAAAGCGAATTGAAGAAGGTTTTAAAAAGGGTGATGAGGTTATATTACCTTGTCATATGCAAGTAGAACCGGCGATAAACAACCTTACTCAACTTTCTACAAGTGAAGGTATTGTTTGGTATAACCAAGTTATATCAAGAGCTGGTTCGACCTACAAGCTAGAGTTTAATCGCCCGTTTGACGATAAACCGCCACTGAGGTGGCCTGATGTAGGATTTGGCTGGTAGATATTTTAGGATTGTGTTTCATAATTATCTTTACCCGCCCGCCGGCTTGATTCATAATTTGTCTTTTTCTATCCAGGTGGGCGGTGTGGCTGGAAACTGCCAGAACATTAACCTTAAGCTTTTTGACTAAATCGGCCTGTCGATTTTTTAAGCCCAAATCATTTGGTAGGAGAAAAACAAAATCGGCGATGTCTAACTTATCCAGATTCTTTAACCTAATAGAGTGATTATTCACCGGCCGTCCGGGACCTTTCATTTGTTTTATCCGTTCATCGGTTTCCAAACCGACGGCTAAAACATCACCTTCCTGCTTGGCTTTTTCAAGGAATTGTTTATGGGCTTTATGCAGGATATCAAAGCAACCGGTAACTAAAACCATCTTTTTCGCCGAGTTCTTCCGCCGCCAATCAACCAGATGGTTGAGTGAGATAATCATGATTTAACTAGTTTTTTCTAAGTTGATTTTAGTTTGTGTCCATTTAATGATTTTATCGGCAAAGTTGTCGTCGGGTTTTTTTTCAGTTAGCTTAAGCTTTAAGATTTGCTGAAGCTTATCAGCGGTGATTTTATCTTTGGCGGTTATGATTATGTAACTGAAGAAACTGCGAAAATCTTTGATATAGCATAGATAAACATCATCTTGCTGGGTACACCAAAAGTTTCCCAACCTATTCCATTCGTAGAGTTGGTTGCCGACCCAGACGCCTCGAGAATCTATTTTATAATCAACCTCGCCGGGTTCGGTGATGTTTAAAGCCCAATAGACAAAAAAAATCGAAAATAAAGCAGCTAAAAAGTAAAACTGCTTTAAAAAGATAAGGATAATACCGATCAAGATAAGGATTAACAGGAAAGTGACAAACACGTGTCCCTCTTTTTTCTTGTAAGGCCTTCTTTTTGACCGCCACTTAAACGGCTGTATCTTTTCGGCCATCTTATTCTTCTATTATTAATTTAACTTGAAAGCTAGGGTTGTTGGTATAAGAGTTAAGATACAAAGAATAACTGCCTACGCTTTGCATGGTTAAGGAACTGTTTTCACTAGGCTGTAAAGTTATTGGTCCCCACAGATCACCCTCTACATTAACTGTCTGCTTGCTCTTAGTTTTGTTGGCAAAAATAAAGCTTTGACCTGGTTTGATCGTGATTACCTTAGGGGAGATACCTTCATCAGTGATAACAAAAACATTAGTTTGGGACAGGCTAGGTTGGCTGGTTGGTGTAGTAGGTATCTTTTCTTCTTGTGTTGGCTGAGACAATTGATTTGTTTTTGACCATTTTGGTTCGGGTTTGGTTGGATTGGCCATAGAGGCGTATATAATGGTTAAAAAGACAAAAAGCAACAACCCTAACATAACCGCCAATCTTCCATTCTTCATACAATTTTAGGATAGCATCAACATCAAAACCGGTCAATAATAGCACCAGCTGTAAATCGCTTTTTTACCAGTTGCTAATTTTTCAAATTTTTAAGGCTTTAAGGAATAACTGATGGCCTGAATTAGCCTTTTGAGAGAGATTCTGTCATTTATGGAAACGAAATGAGAGCCAATCTTTGGAATTAATTGATTTTTTTGCTGGGGAGAGAGTAGGTCGGATTTGGAGATGACTTTAAGCTCGGGCTTTTTGTCCAAGCCAAAGCCATATAGACTGATTTCTTGGCGGACGGAGTCATAATTAGCCATCATTGATTTGATATCAAGCTGTGAATTGACAAAGACCGGCTCGATAAGATGAATCAAAAGCCGGCTTCTTTGAATGTGGCGCAAGAATTCATAACCCAAGCCCTTACCTTGGCTGGCGCCTTCGATCAGGCCGGGAATATCAGCCAATAAAAACGGTCGGCTTTTAATCTGCCATTGTTGGGGGTGGACTACTCCCAAGTTAGCTGATAGGGTGGTAAATGGATAATCAGCTACCTTGACTTTGGCAGAGGATAAGGCTATCAACAAGCTGGATTTGCCGGCATTGGGCAAGCCGATAAGGCCGGCATCGGCAATAAGTTTAAGTTCCAAAACCAGGGTTTTATCTTCTCCCGGAGTTCCCTTTTCAGCCTCTTGGGGAGTTTGGTTTGTTGCCGAGCGGAAATGCCAGTTACCTCGGCCGCCCTTGCCGCCCTTGGCTATCAATATTTTTTCTTGATGGTTCTCTAGCTTTGCGATGAGCAGGCCAGACTCGGCCAGTTTTTGGCTGACATGGCCGGTAACCTCAAAGTCGGCCGGCACGTGCCAGACCCAGGTCCCGGGCGGGACCGGAATAATAATATCTTGACCGCTTTTACCGGTCCTTTTGTTTTTACCGCCCATCTGACCGGACTCGGCCAGATATTCATGCTGGTGAGTTAAGTGGCTAAGCTGGTTGTAGTTGGTGTCGGCGGTGATCCAAACATCGCCACCATCGCCACCATCGCCACCATCCGGCCCACCTTTAGGCTTGTATTTAAGATGTAAAAACGAGACGCGGCCATCGCCACCATCGCCCGCCTTAACCTTAAGCTTAACCACGTCGATCATAATTGCCCTTGATAATGATTTTTAATAACAGACTTGATTTGGTTTGAAAAACTTTGGTAGGAAAATTGCTTGGCGTGTTGGTAAAGAGTTGTGGGGTTAAATTTGATTTTGGTAAATTTTTGCCAAGCTACAGAGATTGAGCCTAAGGTTAATTTAGGGAATAAGATTCCGGTTACGCCGTCTTTAACGGTTTCCAAACTACCACCGGAAGCGTGAGCAATGACGGGGGTGCCGCGGGCTTGGGCTTCGATAGCGACGATGCCAAAATCTTCATCTTCAGACGGGAAAATAAAGGCCTTGGCTTTTCGGTAAAGATTGTCAAGTGTTGTTTCATCGACAGAACCCAAAAACTCGGTTTCCGGGCCGGCTATGGCTTTAAGCCGGCCGTAATCACTGCCAACACCAACGATCTTGAGTTTAAGGTTGTCTTTTTGGGCCAGCTTAATGGCCAGATCAACATGCTTAGCTAGAACCAGCCGTGAGACAACCAGGATAAAGTTATCTTTAGAGCCTGACGGCGGTTTGGCAGGTATATCAACAGGAGGGTAGATGACCAAAGACTGCCGGCGATAAGCTTTTTTGATTCGTTTTTGGGTTTCTTTTGAATTAGCTATCAGAATATCTGGGCGTTGGCTGACAACAAAATCCAACTGTCTCATCTTGTAGTTTAGAATCGGAGCTGCCAATTTGCCGATCAATGTTTGCCGCCAATTTTTAGCGGTAGTGTAGCCATAAAGATACTTGGGAATGCTATGCAGATAGCTAATGTGTAAGGTCGATGGCTGGCTGATGACGCTTTTGGCCATGTACATATTTGAAGACGAGATAATGACATCGTATTGGCTAAGATCAAATTGCTCAAAAGCCAACACCGACCATAATCTTAAGGGCGAATAAAGTTGGCTGATGCCGGGAATCTTCTGTAAAAACGAGGTTTTAATAGCCACGCCCTTGAAGTATTGATTGTGCTGGCCTAATTTTTCCGGCAGGTAGAAGGCGGTATAAAACGGAGCTTGAGGGAAGATTTTATGCAAAGCTACCGCCACTCGCTCAGCCCCTCCCCATTCAGCCAAGAAATCATGGACCAGAGCGATTTTTAGCTTAGATAATTGCAAGTTGCTTGGTTTGGTCATAGTTATTAGATGTAGTTTACTTATGGTTAATTATATATCAGCCAAACCCCCATCTTTGATTCTAACGATCCCGGATCGTCAGAATGCATAAACCAGAAGATGGGGAGAGTTAAAGGGAAGACAAAATCAGAAGATCGTAAGGGTGATCGATGTAATTTTTATGTTGCGGGGCCGGGAGTTGAACCCGGTCTGCGAGATTATGAGCCTCGCGTGCCGCCGTACACTACCCCGCGTTGTTATCAATTAGAGATTATAGCAGAAAATGCTAGTTTGTGAAAATAACTACCGGCGGATGGTCATAGACATAAAAACTTTCATCGGCTGATGAGTCGTTTAATGACCAAAAAAGAAATCTGGGTTTAACACTAAAAACATGAGCGGTTTTAAGTTTAGTCTGATAGCTAAAGAGATTATTGTAAAACCGACTGGAAACAGGATATCTTGATCTTAAGTTGAGGATAGGCTTGTATAACCTGGGTGAGGCGATGATATAGGCTTGGATTTGATTTAAGCCCTGGTCGATTTTTTCTTGCTTAATGGCTTTTAGCTCCGGTGGAGTTTCTGGATCGTAATGGGGGAACTCAACAAAGTCAAACCGGCGGTTTAAGGGCAAGCGGTCATCCCAATGCTCAACTCCAACTTTTTGAATATCGGCCTGCTTATCCAGCCATCGGCCGGCGGCCAGGCGAGTTGGCGTTTGCAGGTGGACAAAGGCAAAAGCCTGCCACCAAAGGACGATCAAGATAAACAAGCTTGCACCAACCAAGTTAATGAATCGACGCTTGGATTTCATCAAGACATAAATTCCCATCGCCGCTAAAATGACAAAGATAGGATAGATGGGTAAAAAATACCTCATAAACTTAACCGCCGACCGGCCAAGGATGAGAAAATATACCAAAGAAAACAAGATCAGCCAGGCAAAGCTTGCCTTTGGAACGACCTTGTTTAAGCCCATTCTGATCAAACCTATAATCGAGGCTAGGCCAATAAACGGCCCAAAGCCCCACAGAAACATTTGTTGTAGAGGATAGGCGTATGCTTGAGTGCCGACATATTGCAAAGTATAAGGGAAAGAGAAGGGGCTTTTACTCATTCTTAATTGGTTTTTAAGTTGGGTGAAATAAGCCAGGTGGTCGATAAACATGTATGGCTGGAGGAAAAAAAGAAAGACGAGGCTTAAAACAAGCCACAAAAGCATTTGGTGGGTTTTGACATCTAAAGTAGTTTTTGGTTGCAAGAAGAGAAAAAGACTAATAAACGGCAAGATTAAAATAAAGGTAAACTTGGTTGCCATACCGGCGGCGGTGATAACGGCTAAAGCTAAGAGCGTCTTAATTGACAATCTTTTGGTTTGATTCTTGGCCATGATTAACACTATGAGAGCAAACCATAAAGTCAAAGCCAGATCAACGGTGTAAAAATGGGTGTTTTGCCAAATAAAAAAGGTTAGAAACGTCAGAAACAAGCTCAAAATTTTAATTTGTGATTTTCGACTTGCCAGCCAGGCGATCTGGGCTATGGTTAAGCTTAAACTAACCAGTACAAGAAAATTAAGCCACCGGCTGGCTAGGGTTACCAAATCAAAAGATGACTTTAGGTTCGGCAGATAATTTAAGAAAGTGATTATGTATATAGGCAACGAGCCGTAAGCAAAAAAATGGGGATTATATGGGCTGGCGTCTGGCTGGTAAAAAAGCTTAGCCAATGGTAAGACTGGTTTTAACTTCATGCCGGTCATGATAATCATGCGCTCATCAGGGTGCCAGTAATGATTTTGGTCCCAATTGACAGTTAAACCGAAGAAAACAGCAAAAACAGCGATTATTATAAGCATAATTAGCTTGCTCTTGGGCTTGGCCATAGTTTAAGTATAATCAAATTCGATCGACGATGGACGATGTTTGAGTAAAAAGTAAAAAGAAGCTAATGAGTTAGCCTACGGCCAACATATTCAATGGACAGTGATCGATATTAGATGGACAATGGAGAATGAAGGAGAGTGGAAAAGAGCACATCTGTATGGATAGATGAATTAGAATGTCAACCGCCGGGGTTGCCTAGAGGGGCAACCCCGGGGGTTGACAGACATCATCATATTTGGTCATTGGAGTTTGGTTGTTAATTGAACATTGATCATTGAAAATTTATCTTGTGGTTTATAATAAAAAAGCTTAAAGTTGGCTTCATTGATTGAATATTATAGAGCCAAACTTGGAGGGGTGCGCCGAACGGTAAGGCAGCGGCTTGCTAAGCCGTCGCCCTGATAAAGGGCTTGCAGGTTCAAATCCTGTCCCCTCCGCCAAGTTGTTTTGGTGGTTTATCTAATTAATATAAAGTCTTATATAGTAAACTATAGGGATGTCAGTTAATAATATATAATTAATTATAGGTTACTATTTAATTGGTATAAAAAATGGAAGGTTTCAGAACTTTTTTAGATAGGTTTGTCAAAAAACCAAATATTGAACGGTCCCAACTCGAGCCACCATCCATGGATATGGTTTTATTGGATATGGGCTTTTCCGAAAAGGAGATTACTCAAGAGAATGGTTTTTGGTTTGTTGCCGATAAAGAAGGTCAGAAAATTCACATCGAACACCACCCTCCCAAAGCAGGAGAGTTTCTTGAGTTTTTCAGATTGGAGTCATTAAAACCAAGAACAGAGGCTGATTCAAAACCCAAACCGTTGGCTGTGCTTATCCATGGTATGGGACTTGATGCCTGGTCTATGTTTCCCTTGGCTTTTGCTCTAGCTCAAGAGGGCATTCCGGCCGTAGCCGTGAGTTTGCCTGGCCACGGCTTGAGCCAAGGCCCAAGGCCAAAGGATTTACCGGAGGCGGTTAAGCCGGTTGTTGGTTTGGTTGAGTCTTTACAATCGGAGTCAAAAGCCAGCCGGCTGATTATGATTGGTCATTCACTTGGTACCTATGCGGCCTTGAGAGCGGCTGATGAGCTGACAAGTAAAGGTTACCCTGTAGGATTTGTCAGCTTGGCCGGCCCGTATATTGAGCCTAACCTGAAACAATCAGCTGCGGCCGCCGCCAGAATGACAAAACTGTTCAAGCTATCACCCCCAGCTATAGCCGAAAACTTTTTTAACCGCAAAGGCGGTTTTTTGCCGTGGGAAGACGGCATCATCGCCAGTATAGCGGAGCATGTTTTAGATCAGTATGCAGGGTATAACTGGCTGAAACATCCGCCGGAGAACCTTAAGTATATGACCCAAGCGGCTCGATATTCGCCCAAACATACCCTTATGGGCATTATTGTAGCCGCCGGGGCAGATAAAGTGATCCCCCGAAAAGAAACCTTGTCGGCCGGGGAGTTATTTCTCTTCCCCAATCAAAAAGATGAAGACAATCGTTATGTCATAGAAGATGCCCCTCATATGATACCGGCCAGTACTAAGTACGCAGGCCAAATTGCCGGAATCATTACTAAGGCATTGACAAAATAATTGTCTATAGTATTAATTATAAGATTGACTTTTATCACCTATAGTGATAAGATAAGAGCGTCATTTAAGCTTGTGAAAAAAGTGAATCATGCGAACCTTTCTAGAAGAATTGATAAATTATTTACAAAAACGAAACCGCTCTACCTACACAATAATCGCTTATAAAAAAGACTTAAGTCAACTGCTTGACTTTTTAGACAATCAGAAAGTTAAGTCTTTAGACCAAGTTAACCACCAACACCTGACGGATTTTATCCAGTCTTTGTTTAAGCGCGGTTTTACAGCCAAAACGGTGTCTCGAAAGATAAATGCCATGAGAACTTTTTTTAAGTTTTTA
>JAJRVN010000055.1 GCA_024277325.1 Patescibacteria group bacterium
CGGCAAGATCGAGAAGGCCCAGAAAAAGATTACTTCGGCTCTGATCGGCTTTGCTATCGTCACCGCCGCTTACGGCATTATGAAGTTGGTCGGCGCCTTCTTCGGAGTTGACATCTTAAACGGCTTGCCGATAAACCAGGTGACGGTCACAGGCGTTCCGGCAGCAAACTAAATAAAAGACTATGGATTTAAGAGATTGGCAAAAGGGAGTTGATTACGTTGTCAACACTCCTGGATGTGAAGGTGATAAGTGTCTCGTAAACGTTCCAACTTTAAAAGGCTTTGAGGTTATCGTTGCCCGTTTCCTCCAATTGGCTGTAGCTTTTGGCAGCTTGATCGTCTTTATCTTTCTCTTGTACGGCGGCTTTCTCTGGGTCACCGCCGGCGCCGATGATCAAAAGATAAGCCAAGCTCAAAAAACCATTACCTACGCTGTCATTGGTTTAGTCTTGATGATTGTCAGCATCTTAGTTCTTAAGGTTATTGAAGATATTACCGGTGTTTCCTTAACCGTGTTTAAGATTGATCTACAATCTTAAAAGTTAAACCCCTTTTTAAGGCTTGATCTCTATAACATAAGTTTGGTGTTCTGGATCGGTATAAACCAACTTTCCCAAAGGTATAAGTTTGGCTGCGTCCATTTGAGGATAAGCCTCCCTCTCGGCCCAGCCAATAACAACATATTTAACCTTATACTTGGCTAAAAACCGCCGTTTGACCGCCAGGTCGGAAACATCTTGATAAAAATTAGCTGCTTCTTGGCGCCTGGAACCGATCGGATCGTAACCTTGGTTGCGCCATAACCACTCATGAACCGGCCAACCCAAAACCGCCACGGCTCCGGTATTGGCTGAAACTCGAGCATACTGAGTGTAGCCATCGCCAACCGCCTCAACTATCACCGGCTGGCCAGGTACGTTCTTAATCCACCAGTTCAAAAGCTGGTAATCGCCGTTGTTTTGGTCGGTCAGATACCTCCAGCCATATCCGGCGTGCCAATTAGACGGCTTTAGTTTGCCATAGTAACCAGGGATCGAGTAAAAAGGATACATCAAGGGTAAGCTAAAGGCCAGTATGGCTACAAATAAAAGCGGCTTGGTTCTTTTTAATTTATAAATCAAATACGGCACCGCCATCGTCATCATGATATATGCCTGATATGTTAGCTTGAACATAGTGTTGGCTCGGTGGTGTGTCGAAACATAGATGTCTTTAAAATACAAAACCTCAGGAAAAATGAGAAGGTATAAAGAAACTATCAGCAAGCTGAAAACAAACTGGTGGTTTTTAAGATTGAATAGGCTAGTGGCTCGACCAAATTTTGAAACCAAAAACAAAATCATCGGGATTAAAAACGGACCCCACAACATCAGCCACATCCACAGGGGCGACCTGGCATGAACCGGACCAATGCCTAAAAAAAACGGAGTAAAATGCATCTTAAAAGGTAAAATAGCCAATAAAAAGGCCACTAAGCTAACCAATCCGGATATTATCCACTGGTAATACCGGTCTTTGACACCAGGTTCAGAAAACAGCCAAAACCAAGTGACCGTTATCAGCCAAACCAAACCAAAGCCGATCACATCCCAACTATTGGTCATAAACTCAGCTCCGATCACCAAGCCGGCCAAAAACGGCACCGCCTGTCCCAGTCGGCCAGGCTTTGATTTGTTTAGATTGATGTAGATCAAGAGAAGAAACAAAAAAACCAACTCTAACGGAACGGCCGATAGATGGCCGTGCAGGTCCGCTACCACATGGGAATAGGCTGGGAATTCATGAATTGTCTTATCTTGGCTTTCGGGCCGGTAATCTATAAATCGAGTGGCATCCGGGTACCAATAAAAAGTCGATGTGTAAGCGTTTTTGCTGATGGCGATTAAAGCGTAAGCTGTCTGCCAATTAGAAGCAAAGTTTAAAAAAACCGCCGCCAAAAAAGACAAGGCCACCAGCTGTCTTTTGTTGATTTTTTTGAAAGACATGGCCAAAAGATTGTAAACCAAGCCAAATGAGAGCAAAAATATCTGGGCGAAAACCGTAGCCAAGCTTAGATTATAGCTAAAGTAAGTTGGAATCTTTGTCAACAAGGTCAAGACGCCGGCTAAAAAATGGCCAAAGTAATAATAGTTTATATATCCTCCGGCCCACCACATATCCTTGGCCGGTAGAAACTCTGATTTGATAATTGAGTTGATAAAACCCAAGTCCATATACTTTTCTAAGCCTATGGTATCCGGCTGGAAGCCCCTGACCCAAAACCAAAAGGTTAAAAAGAGGCTAAAAACAAAAAACTCAATTAATATTCGCTTAAAAACAACCAACGACAACCTGTCGCCTGTTAATCGGTAAACTAAGAAGCTCAAGCCAAACCAAAAAGCCAACAGCCAATTAATCTTGGTCAAGGGGAATAAGCCAAGGTAGGCCAACTGCCACGCGGTTAAGCTAAAAAGAATAAGTGACAAACTGGCGGTTAAGCTAAAAACCGGCAACTTCAATCGCTGAATAAGCCAACCAAACATCAGCCTACCTGAGATAAAAAAAGACAGCCAAACCACAAACCACAACCTATAATCACTCAGGATTGAAACAAACTGGTTTAGCGTTAAGATTAGATCATTCATCGGCACGGCCTAAGCGGTGGCTTAAATATAACAAAGCCATTATACCCAATAAAACGCCAAACCACAAAGTAAACAATCTAATAAGGATGACGATGCTGACCGCTTTGATCTTTGGCACCGAAAGCAAAACCATTAACAAGCTTAGCTTGCTGGCTTCGGTCACGCCCAAACCGCCCGGCATCATGGTAACAAAGCCCAAGATCGAGGTGAAGGTAAAAATAAAAGCCAAAACCGAGATTGTCTGTATGTCCAGATGGTGGTTAATTTGGTTAAAAATTAAAGCAAAGCCGGCTATTTCAAAAGACCAGGCTGAAAAAGCCAAGAAACTGCTGATAAAGATCGTCTTAGCCGTTAACAGCTTATGGGTAGCCTGGTGAAAATTGATTAAATGATTGGTTAAAAAATTCAAAAACGAAATCTTTTTCAGAAACAAATAAACGTAATCAAAGATTTTCGGCTTGCTAAAAATAACAGCAAAGCCGATGATGGCGCCGGCAACCAAGGCCAAAAACCACCGCATAGCTTGGTAATACCATAATCCTCCGGCCATTAACAACATGGTGCCGACAGCGTCGCTGAACCTTTCAAAAATAACCAATGAAGCCATAGCGGCGAAACTAGCCTTCGGCCCGGTATTTAGTTTTTTGATCAAGTAAGCTTTAACCAGCTCTCCGCTCTTGCCGGGAGTAACCGTCATTGACAAGCCTGACAGCCAAATAGCCAAGGAATCAACCAGCTTTAGGCTAACCTTTAAGCACCTTGTCAGATAGCGAAAGCGCAGATAGCGCAAAAGATAATTAATTAAAGTTAAGGATAAAACTGTAAAAGCCAAAGGTATGGGAAAGTTGATTAGATAATCCTTTACCCCGCTGATATGGCCATACAAACTAATGATCAAAAAGACGACAAAGCCTAAAATAAAGGCAGCCAAAATCTGGACCTCTATTTTGGCGATTAACTGCTTAAAATTTTTCTTCATAACTAAGCTTAGGCTGAAGCTTGGGCAACTTACTTGAAAAAATTAAAGCTTGAAGCTGGTTGGCCCGGCTTTCAACCAATCTATGCATTTTATTATAAACCAGATTAAGCCCTTGGGGGCTCTAGGCATTGTCAACCTGTTTAATCGATCGTTTATTTCAAAAATCAATGACAAAAAACAGGTC
>JAJRVN010000056.1 GCA_024277325.1 Patescibacteria group bacterium
AAGGCCTTTTTAACCAAATTAGATGAATACCTTTATTGGTACAATACTACAAGACCACATGCAGCATTAAACTATATGGCGCCCTTACAATTTGTTGGATTATTAAATTCGAAAAGTCCGAAAAGTGGGTGACCTATACACGAAACTGGCAACTTATAAATTATGATATAATTTAAAAAGATTTAAAATTGCCATGAACGAGCAAAACATTTCCCAATTGAATGAATCTGCCACCAAAGGCTCTAAACACATTTGGATTACTGTTGTCGCTGTAATAGTCACTGCAATAGTTGTTAGTGGAGGAATTTACGTGTGGCAAAGATCGAATTTGCAATCTATGGAGCTAACTTGGCAACAACAAGTTGCTGATTTACAAAACCAGATTGATGATCTCCAACAATCTTCTCAACCTGTTGTAACTACCCCAAAAACAACTCAACAACCAACACAACCTGCAAATTCAATTGCAAGCTGGAAAACATATACAGATAAAAAAAATATCTTCACCATTAAATATCCAGCTTATTGGGAATCTGAAGTTATATCACCCACAACGGTATCAACTGATCCGAATACAAATGAACAAGTTTATTTCGGCACTGTAAAGTTTTCTGGTCATCAAGGTTATTTGAAGATTACTTATGGAGATGGTTTTGGCGGAGGATCGTGTGCTTTGTTTGGAGGTAAATTAGAAACATTTACCATCAATCAGAAAGAGGTTAATTTATGTTACAAGAAACTTGAAAATACCACTCATTCTTGGAGAAATAACTGCAGTGATTGTTTGGTAATTAATTTGAGCAACTCGAAGTTGACAAGTTATGTTTTTACATCTGAATTAAATCTTCCATACAAAGATGCTTACTCCTTTTTAGGTCAAATTCTTTCCACTTTCCGAGTTCCAGATTAAGAGAAAATATATTTTTGTCCTCTCAGTTGTTTGAATGCTGTTTTTGAAAGGCTGTATAACATTGGGCAAGTTATAATATTAAAGGGGTTGATATTTTTAGCCGGTTTGATCTGGCGGTTGATCGGGATTTTAGACAATCACTCCTTTTGGGCTGATGAGGCTTTTATCGCTGGCGTTGCTAAGAAAGTTTTAATGAGTAAAATACCCTTATTGAAAGCTTTGCAAATTGGCAGGTGCATTATCAGCCTTTATTTTGTCTAACCATGTTGGGGTCACTAAGGTTGTTTGACCTATCCGAACTGGCAGCCAGGTTGCCGGTTGTTGTTTTTGCCCCTATAGGCATTATTTTAGCTTATTTAATCGCCAAACAGTTATCTATAGATGGACCGGTTTTCTAGCCGGGTTTTTATACGCTTTCTCTTATCTAAACTTGGCCCATGCCACACAAGTCAAGCTGTATGCTATTATCCAGATGCTAATCCTAGCCATCGTCTATTTAATCATCAAGGACCGACAAAGATTCGACTTGAAAAATCACCTTTATATAGTTTTTTTACTTTTTATTGCTTTTTTGTTTCAAAAAATCGCTGTTTTCTTTGTCGTTGTTTATCTTGCATATGTTTTTTTACAGTACCCAAAACAGATTCTAAAGCTGGCAAGGGATAAAAAAATGTATTTGCCGGCCGGCAATTATTATTGTTTTTCAAAACTATCAGCTGGATTAAGTATTATGACCACCATATCAAAACCATAAGGGAAAATGGCATGATCCAAGCCGCGATTAATAATTTTTTGGTCCGGCCAGCCATGATCGGCAAGTAATCGTCAATCAACAACAATTGTTTACCCAATACCGCCGTTGGCAGAACCAAGATATCATTGTTGACGAAAAGCCGTTGCCTAAAACGCCTGATTCATTTTTACGAAAAAGTTTTTATGAACAATATCCTGAAATCGTCGATTTTCTGTCTATTAACATTATCTTTGTCTCATCTACCGATGACACAGCCGGGCGCCTCCAGGAAGCAAAAGCGGTTATCGATAAATTTATCACTTATCTGAAACAGCAATATCCAGGCACCCAAGTAACAAAAACCAAAATCAGGGAATATGGTACGCCTGATTATCTGGCTTCCTTGAACGGGCAGAAGATAGATGAAGTTATTAAAGGCAAGCGCCCCGGCTCGCAAGGAAATCGGCTGGTTCGTTACAAAACCACGATCAAGGTTGGCGATGAAATCTTGGAAGTGATTATTTATCCGTTTATGAACTTAATCGACCAAGACAACCATTTTATCGGTTGGCAAGAAAAAATAGCCGATGACTCCGATTATATCGCCCGGCGGGCTTTAACTGGATCTCACGGCATACCCTCGATTTATTCCCTGCTTTATCCCCCGACTATTTACCCTTCCCATTATTTGCAAAAGATGTCTTCAAATTATCACCGGGATTAACCGGTTTCGGCAACAATAAATTATCTTATTATTAGCTCAATCAGCCAAGTCCAAGCCGGAATATTGTTAAAATTAAATATGACCCCGCCAAAAGAAGAAGGTTTCCGTTACCCCGATTGGTACCTTGAAGCTATGGCTGGGGCGGCAATACTTGATGAACGGGGTGATTATGACGGCGCCGAAAAAGTGCGCTATTTAGCAAAGCGGGCCTTGGCTGCGTATATGGGGACTAGGCTTAAAGATTCTCAAGGCCAGCTAATCTTGGGTGAAAATGACAGCACTCAACTTAAAGCTTTGCGTCAAAGGATGGATCGATTACTCAAACAGGCTAATAAATAATACTTGCAACTGTCTTTTATTTTGTGGCTTTGGTTTTAGTTGCCGCTTAGTCAGGATTTCCTGCTTCATATTGATGAAAATAAAGGTTGAAATAATGTTTTACTTTTGGTTTTAAGTTGGATCTTGATCTGTCGGCCAGTTGGTCAAACCAGCTTTTAGCCTTGCCCTATCCCAAGATTTGAATTGTTTCTTGGACATCTTTCCACTCACCAAAATTAAGGATATGCTCAAAAATGCTTGCCTCACTTAAATTCTTGATATCTTGCACATACCAAACCAAATGCGGTTTGTTTTTGATAATTTTCTTTAAGCCGGTTGACATATGTCATTTTATCATTAAACCGGCTACGTCTTCCTGACCGACCAACTGGCCACCTTGCTCTGGAAACTACTAAAAACAGCCTTAAAATTCTCTTTAGCTTTATCGTCCTGTTCTAGGTTTAATTTTCTTTTAATGTAGTCAAAAGTTAGATTGCCATCGACTTCTACCTTACTTGCTTCTAAGGCGTGGCCAAAAACCATTATCAAAGACCCCACGATGTTCGGCAGTGGTTCTTGCTGTTCTTTGATACGCATCTCCAGGATCCTTAATTCCTTTAAGAACCCTTCAAAAATCGGCCTGTAGCCATAATAGTTCGGCTTCTCGGTTTCATCAAACGGTTGTTTAAATACTTTTTCTATATATAAGCCCAAGGCTTTAAGGAGTATAAGTTGATTATCCGAGTCCGAGAAAAAATTATCTCCGGCCAGGTCAGCTCCAACTTTGGCTTCGGATAAATAAACCAAAGTGTGGACGATGTTGGCCAAGCGGGCATAAACAACACTAACTATAGACTGCTGTTCTCGCAATCTGGGTAATAACAAATCTTTTACTGCTTGTTCTCCAGGGTAAGTCTTGGGTATATTTTCCAACTCAGCCGCCAGATTTCTGACGTCTTCTCCGTATTCAGACCAGAAACGATCTACTTCTACAAGCATAGCTGACTCTTGTTGATCAGGTGTCATTGTTAGCTTAATTTCAAATAACTTAAGTTATTTTACCTTATCAACCGCCAGGTTAAAAATCTAGGTTGTATAATCAATCTTAGACATTGGTTTATTATCTGTCCTATGTATTTTTCCATAATTATTCCAACTCTAAATGAAGAAAAATTTCTTCCACACCTCTTAGAATCGCTGGCCAAACAAAAAAGTGGAGATTTTGAAATCGTCATCGTCGATGCCAAGTCAGAAGATCAAACCGTTAAAAAAGCCCAAATCTTTAAGACTCGATTTAAAAAATTGACAATCCTAACGTCAAAAGAAAAAAATGTTTCTGTCCAAAGAAATCTGGGCGCGGTTAAGGCCAAGGGCAAATTTTTGGTTTTTCTGGATGCCGATGGCCAAGTAAGTCCTGATTTCTTGGCTATTCTCCGGCAAAAAATCAGACAAGTTCCGGGCCTTATTTACCTGCCTAAATTTGTGCCTGATATTAAAACCCCTGATACTCAGTTAATGTTTGAGCTAGCTTATTTCTTCGTCGAGATCTCGCAGTATACTCCCCGGCCGTTTTCTTGTGGCGGTAACCTTATCATCGAGCCCGGCTTATTTCGATTCTTGGGCGGTTTCAACAAAAATTTGCCTGTATCCGAAGACCATGACCTCATCCAGCGGGCCAAGCAACTTGGTGTATCAGCTCGGTTACTTCCGGATGTTAAGGTAATTTTCTCCTTAAGGAGAATGCGTCAAGAAGGTCGGTTGAAGTATTTTTCCAAGTTTTTGTATCTGGTCAGCCAAACCGCCTTAGCCGGCAAACTAAAACCTATCCCAATCGAGTATGAAATGGGTGGCCAACTTTACTCGGTTGACAAAAAATCAACCAGAAACTTCAATTGGCTGATTCGAGCAAATCTAGCCAAGTTCAAAGCTCTAATCAATCGTCATCGGGATATCTGAGCTTGTTTTTATCATAAGCTACTTTTTAAATCCGGGTCCTAACATAACAACGGCTATCCTTAATAATCTAAGACCATCAAAATCAGGGAATTTTTCTTTTAATTCTAAATATTCTGATGAAGTTTTTCTTGGCCTCATCTGCTGATAAACTCGCTTCCACTCTTTCTCTTAACATCGTTTCAAAAGCTGAGTCGATAACGCAAGCACCAACCATTCACCTTTCTCCTGCTATCATCATGGTACCTGCATTACCTTTCTGTTATGACTCATAATTCATCAATGATATATTAGAATATGCGGCTTTGGTCAATCCATCAGACAAAGATGACAAACAGCCGGCTGTCAGGTTTCCTTGGTATCACTTTTTTTCTCTTTTTAGTCGATGCTATTTTGTCCTACTGGGTACCCGGTTTCATTCAAAACGCAGTTAAAAGTCCCTTTATCATGGGTTTAATTATCTCTTTTCCTCTGTCATCGGTTTGGGATTAGATCTTGTTTTTTCCGAAATCTTAATCGGCAGTTCGGTCAAAAAAGTCATCTGGCTGTCTGTTGCCGGTATCTTATTATTTATCTTATCCCTCGGCCTAAGTTTGGTTAAGCCTTGGCTGATTCTCTTGTTTATCGCCATGGCCGCCTGGGGCTTTTATTATGATTTATTCGGCTTTTTCAGCCAGCAGTACGTCTCAGAAACCACTCCGTTGCCATCCCGGCCGCTGGTCTGGGCCATAGTTGGTTTTATTAAAAACCTGGCCTATTTTGTTGGACCGATATTGGTAATCAAGTTTCTCTTTGGCAGCGATGTGACCATAATCGCCGCTTCGGTTTTTATTTTGGCTGTGAC
>JAJRVN010000006.1 GCA_024277325.1 Patescibacteria group bacterium
AGAGTTAATTGAAGAAATCTATCATCAAATCTATTACTACGACTTCAAAAGAAGGCATACCGCCCTAAAAGTTCCTCCTGTTGAATTTGCCGCTACCAAATACGCAGACTATTGTCTTCAAAAAAAGGGTACTTGACATTCATCAATGAAAATTATCATACCTACCTTTGAATATTTAAGATTTTAAATTAAATCAGAACCTCCTTTAGGTAGTTAATTCTCTAACTTCCAAACCATATCCTATTTTACCACCCTCCCCTATCGGGAAAATCGTAAAATTGAAAGTAAAATTAGAAAGAGTAAGCCAAGATAAGACTCTAAATGATGATACAACATTGCATATTATCTTTTAAGAGCTAAACGCATAATATAAAAATCCTTATTATTTTTTGTGGCAGATTTTTTTAAATCGAGTCATATTTTGGCGGGGTTTTAGGTGAAAAATCGGAATTTACATTTTGGTTCATGTTAGAATGAAACCATGATCCCACGAGTGAGAAGGTTGTTTTTTGGGATGGTTTTTTGATAGTGTTGGCACATTATCTAACCTTCACAACTTATGCTCAGGAGTCGGAATCATTTTTGGATTCGCCGGTGAAACACACCTGTGTTTTATCGGTTGATAATATCACCGGCGTACAGCAGTGGAATGACGGTTTTCCTTTTAGCTATTACAATCGACAAACCCACTGCCTTGACGGCAATTGCCAACAGTGGCAGGTGGTAGATGTCAATGGTTTTTTTGGCAGTCAGGTTTACGCCCCGGTTGATGGCCAAGTGGTTTATATCTCCGCCCACGTGGATTCATATATTCCGGGAGGCCAAGAAATCAGCATATTGGGTGATGACGGCCTGTACTATTCCATAGCCCACGTTACCAATATAAGCGTTGGCTTAACTGCCCGGGTCTCTGCCGGCCAGAGAATCGGTCAGCTGGTTACTTATGATAAGGTGAATAAGCTTGGCCGATTATGTGATCTTGGGGTTGATGAAACGACAAGAACATGTGTTAAGCCCCACGCCCATTTTACGGTTTTTAAGGGGGAGGACTTTAATCATCCGGCCCCAGATGGGGGCAGGACGTTGTTATTCTTGAGGGAATTGTGCCGCTTGACTCGGGTTGTCAATGATAAGCCGGAGTTTCCCCACCTGCCTACCGTTAATTGTGCTATTATCCAAGACAATCCCAATATTAAAAGATGTTTTGCCCGGCAAGGCGAGGTGGCGCCTTTGTTTCTAAGAGGAGATGTAAATGACAACGATCACGTATTTGACAGAGGCGACACTATCTGCGCCATTACCACCTATTTAAAACAACGCCGCTTTGATTTTAAACGGCCCAACTGGTATGACGTGGATAATAATCTTATCTTTGACAGGTATGATGTTGTCGGCTTTATAGTGAATTATCTCCGGTCAGGATCACCGATGGGCACGGTGGCCAGATGCCGGCAACTGGAACCCTGATTGCTTTTTCTATTAGTTTGTGATTTTAGTGGACCTGGCGGGAATCGAACCCACGACCTCTCCGATGCGAACGGAGTGCTCTAGCCAACTGAGCTACAGGCCCTATTTTTAAATTTAGAGCGAATTAAGACTTTATATCCAATTATATAACTTAAGTCAGTTTTGTTTAGAAATGGGTTTGATTTCTTGAAGTTGCGGTTGTCGAGACGACCAGATCGGTGGTTTGTAATCATCCGGCAAATCTGCTTTTTTGGCTTGGTCAATTAAACGCTTCATTAACTGTTGGAATGCGTGTGATTTTGTTTTTATGTCTTCTACATAACTAGGATCGACAGCTATCAATCTTTTTAGGAGCCAGACAATAAAGTTATAGTCGATGACAGAATCGTTAATGTAGTTGACAACATCCTCGATCCTGGTCAAATTTATATCACTCTGTTTTAGTTTTTTCTGGCCATACAAAATGCCAAAGAAATTATGAATATCAGTAGGTGTGAAGATACTTGTGAAAAGGTAACTAAGTGAGGTTATAAGCTCATGATTGTTCGGTAGGTAATAAAAATAATTTGTTAAAGAGTGATGTATGTTGTCTTGATTTTTAATTAGATAAATCTGACCATTTGCTGTTTTGGCTAACCTTTCTCCCGGTAAGAGTAGATTGGGGTGTAGTTGTGAGATATCTGCTTGGATTTTCTCAAATTCATAGCCTTTACTAGTTGAGGGGTCGATTATGACTTCAAATTTATCGGTAAATTTGGAAAAATTAGTTCTATGCTCAAAAGAATAAGCCGGATAAATCTGAATATCTAACATTCTGCCAACTTGCATCAAGAGATTAGACCGGCCGACACAGTTTAACCTTAGGTGCTGGATGATTTCACTGGGTGAAGCATCCTTGAGACCTTGAAAGGGTTGGTCTTGTAGCCAACCGCCATAGTTAAGCCTCATTTGATCAATAATCATTGATAAAATTGTCATTTGGAATCTGGCAAATTCGTTTTTTAGCCTGGGTCTTTGATGGTAGAAATCAACCGCATCTGGAATACTGGTAATATTTTTATCTTTTTGCCAAGCAAACTTAGTTTTACCCAAATCAACATGTTTTAGAAACTGGTCATTCTCCAACCACTGACTGAATGTTTCTAAATTTTTTTGGCCTAAACCTAGAGTTTTAAGCTCTTCTTGCCACTTTTTAAGAAAGTTGCGAGTAGTGATAGGTATTTCCGACAGTAGTTCAGATAAAGATATATTAGTTAATTTATTCTTTTTATCAAAAATTTTAAAGATATAATTTGTGACGATTGTATTAGAGTAAAAATCTAAAATTGGCATAAAATATGAACCTTGAAAAACTTTATCCAAATCCTTGACTAATTCAGATAAGGCTGTATCATCCAATTTATCGATGTCAGCTTCGATTAACTCTTTTATCACCAGAGGTATAGGCAATTTATGGTACATTCTCTCTACTCCTTTGAGGAAGGTCTCGGCTAAAAATCCTTGGGGCAGTTGTTGGCCCTCGATATATTTTTGCCGTGACGTTTCCAGATGCTTAGGCAAAGTTTGGTTGATGATAGAGTTGATAATATCCAAACTGATCGATTGGTCTGTCTTTTTCCATCGTGATCGAAGCCGTTGGTAAACTTTAACCATTTTTTCGAAAGTGGCTTTGTGTTGGTTCCTGCTTCGTTTCTTATCCCCATAGCGGCCAAAGGTTAGGCCCGGTTGTAAGACAGTTTCCAACTTAGAATCATTGTGTTGTTGCTTTAGGTTTTCGTACTCCTGCTCCAAATCGGTTTGGTCGTGAGGTGAGGGACTAATTAGCAGGGATAGATTAAAGATAAATTCGGCCATTAGAGCATATATGCAGTCAAAGTCAAATGGACTGTCAATATTCTCGTTAAGTTCATGGTCAGTAAAGCGTAAATCGAAGAGAGAACTCTCTTGTAGCTTTGGTACAGCCTGTTTTTGTATATGCACCATAGCCAAGGCCGCCTGCCTTAGGTTTTGGCTGTATGTTTTTAAATTTTCAAGCCAAGCATCCAATTGTTCAACATCAACGCCATTAAGAGCTGCCGGCTGACTGTTGGTTTCTTGGTTTGAGGTTTCAGCTTTGGCCTTAAGCCTTAGTTGTTGAATCGCCTTAACCAAGCCGGCCAGTTCATCAAGGTCTGGATCCTTGGGCATGGTGATATGGACAATGCCCTCTATCGGCCGGCCCGGTTGTATGTTGGGATATGTATTTTCCTCTCTTTCTACCCAATCAATTTGTATGTGGTCGGTAACTTGGAGGTAGCTTAACTCTTTGGTATATGTCTTGCCCTTGATAGTATCGTTGAGCGGTTGAGGCTGGCTTAAGCCCATGATGATGTTTGTTATCCATTTAGTTAGGGTTTGTTCAGGGATCTGCCGGGATAGTTCTTTTATTTTGGCTTTAGCTTCATCAATTGAGGTAATATGTTCACCTTGTTGGGCTATCGGACTCATAGCTTATATTTTACACGGTTAGAGGAATTGGATTGTCAAATAAAGGGCCGGAGTTGTTATCAGGCGAATGAAGCCATAAGCTGGTTTAGCGGCACACCCGCTTGCTTAAACCAGTCATCAAATCTGTTTAGGGCATCGATCAGTAAAACCAGTTGATAGGGAGTCGAGATGCCGTGATGGTAAAGCTCGGTAACTATAGTAAAAAAGTCCTCGACCTTAAACTGTTTGGTTTGGGATTTGGCTTCAATGGCGGCGATAACCTTCTGCCTAATTTGAGGGGAAACCGGTTGTCCCAGCCGATCGGCGACCAAATCGATGAAGACATTAGTGATCTTTTTCCACTGTCCGTTTTGTGCTAACGTTATCATAGATATAAATAAGGCCTTTTCTTTATCAGTAATAAAGCCGGGGTTGCGCCGATCAAGGATGTAAATATCCCTATTTTCCTCATCAACCTTAAAATTACCGGGATGGACATCAGAATGATATGGTCCCATCCTATTTATTTGGCCCAACCAGTTGATAAAGATGGCCATGGCGGCATCGGCGGTCGGCGGTTGGTTGACCAAAGTTTGTCCCGGAGCCCAGGTTTCTAGGCGAATGTTGGGCAGGCCGGTAATCTCGGATTGCGGTACCTTTATCGTCCAATCGTTGATAGCAAAGTCGTTATTGTCTTGGTGAAATTGACTTTCATATCGGCCCGGATCATTAAGTTCATCTTCAATCCATAAGCCGATTTGGCTGCCAAACCAGGCCAAAGTTTGATATAAAGACTTGCGTTTCTCATCGGAGCTGATTGCGGCGGCCCTTTGGAAGACTCTTTCTAAGGCGCCGACCAACATTTGTGTCCAAAAGCCGGCGTTGGGGTTGGTTACTCCCAAAGCATAGGTTTGATTATCGTCAGCTAAGCGCACCGGGTAAACCGAGACGATCGAGCCGCCGCCGGCTTTTTCCGATAAGGTCATTCTGCCAATGATATCTTTTAACTCTGGTGAAATTTCAGCCGCTTGGTTAATGATCTGGGCGACTTGAGCTCTTAAAGCCCCTGGAGCGTTGTCTTGAGCTTGGTGAATTCTCTCTAAAATATGAGGCGGAGGTGTTACCAGATAGGGGAGCCGTTGGAGCAGTCGAGTTCCCACGGCCCCGGAGTGTTCGGCTATGTCTATAAGCAGTTCCCAGTTGTCTTTGTATTCCTTGGGCGGTGAAGCTGTTGAAGTTTCAGACTTAAACAAATCAAATAAGCGATCGTAAGTTGACTGTGGCATTAACCTTTTGGATAATTTTGGCGGTTGAATGGTTTTATCAATCAGCTGGCCGATTTTGTTGGCGATTTTATCCTCGTCTAGAGCTTCGGCTGACAGCTGATAAATATAGTAACTTATAGCTTTGTTTATTTGAGGTTGTTCCAACTGCCCACCTGTGATCAGCTGGTATGTTTTCAGACTGAAGATGAACTCAATCAATTTACGGCCCAGATTATCTGTTTCTTTTTGCCTTTTGTTTCCCGGCAGTTTATTTAAATGTTGGTAAGTTAATATTCTTAACTTTTCTTTCTGGTTTAAGGCTGGGGGGTTGCCTGAGTCATCTGTTTTTGGGTTTGGTTTATTTTTTCTTGAGTTTAATAATTGTTCTAGTTCTTCAATAAAAACTTGCCGGCCCAGTTTTGAACTTAAGGATTCAATCTTAAGTTTCATATTGGTGATTATTTCTGGGCCTTTGCGCTTGGCTACCTGCCACCAGTCAACAGATTCTAGATTTAATCTGAGACTGCGGGAGACAAGATACGGCGCCAGCATAACATACAAATCAGTTTGGGATGTTTCTTGAGCGGCAGCTTCCAAAAGGGTTTCGATCTCACTATTACCGCTGCCGCCGGTTTGGGCAAATAATGATGCCAGGCTTTGGCGGCGGCCATCGGCCGAAGCCCATAAGCCATCGGAAGAACCTTCTCCAAGCAGCAGTTTGCGCAGTAAAAATAATCTGAAGCCGTCTCCGGCTTGGCTGAAGCCGTTAAATACGTCTTTAAAGGGTGTGTAATTGAAGCTGGTAGCAATACTATGAATCAACTGATTGGGGCGATTACCAATCCTATGAAGGTCTTGTATGAGGCGGCTGGGATCAAAGTCCCGGTAATCAGCGATGATGCCGCCATAAAACCACCTCGGCCAGATGTAATCAATCAAACCGTCGGCATCAGGGTTGATAATAGCTTCGAAGAAAGCCTGGGGGTTAAGATCCGGCCTAATAATAGTTCGACCGGCAGCTTGTATTTCTTTGGACTCAAATGTATGAGATAAGCCAAAAAAGTTGTCAAGTAAGGCCATTTTACCCATGGTTTGGTTTGATTCCAGGGTTAAAGCTATTTGATGATGGACAAAATTAAACAAACTAGACAACTCAGCTACGCTTCTTTCACCGGTTTCGGATAAAGCTTTAAAAGCCGGCTGTAAAAGTGAGAAAGGGTAATGTTGATACTTCTTTAACATAGCTAAGGCTCTATCAAAGGGCAGGCGCGTAACCAATTTTTTAAAGATCTGGGGAGCCAAGTTAAAGACAATCATTGATTGATCGGCCAAACAGGCCCAGACAAATAATGATTCCAAAGTTTTGGTTGATTTATCACCGGCCTCGATTTGATTGAGAAGATTGTCAAGGCCCTGAAGCCAAAGTTGTGACGGATCATCGTCAAGATTTTCCAAAAAAGGGAATCGTTGCTTGGTGTCAACGTCGGTTCGGCCAAGGCGAAAACTATGTAGGGGCAGATCAGCCAAATGAAGAATGTTTTGGGGTTGGCGGCTAAGTTGAGGCAAATGAGCATAAAACATCAATTTGGCCATTAAGGGTATTTGATTCCAGTCAACCGGTTTAATCTTCCAGCCAATCGGAAAACCAGCCTGCTTAGCCTGATCCGGCCCGGATTGAATCATCTGTTTGATTTGGTTGGCTTCTTCTGGTTCCAGAGCTTGAAGATCCAAGCGTTTAAGGTAATCTTGCACCGCTACCAAGTAATCACTTTTTGTTGGTACGGAAGCTGCCAGAAGGTTGAAATCAACTTGTTGAAGGGACTTTGGCAATATGGCGTCTTTAATCTTAATATCAATATCTTCTCTAGCCTTGAAATCGGAATTAATGATCATATAAGACAGTGTCCTGGCGGCATCGGTTATCAGCCATCGTTGTTTCATATTATGATCCAGGTTGGTCAGTAAGTTCCAAACTTCGTCTTTACCGTTATTATCTTGCCAGAACATTTCAGTCTCCCTGGTTGGCCAGTCTTGAAGGATTGTTCTTTGTTTTGATTCGGTCAATTCGTCGGGATAATCAAACTCTTCGATGTTAGTTTCAGCCGTTTCATCCAGTGTAAACTGGTCAAAACGATTATGCCATTTTTGGACCAGAGTCAAGTAAGACAGCCAATCGGTTTGGCGTTTAGAGGCCAAATATAGTTGGCGGGCCTTGATTATTTTATTTACCTCTTCTAAGTTTTTTTGTCGGGTGGCCCTTTCTTCTGGCCTAAGGGGGCCAATATCTGAAAAGAGTAATAAATCTTCAATATCAAGACCAGCTTCCGGAATAATTAGGCTTGAGTAAGTTTCAAAGTAGGTTTGGATGCTTTCTGGGGTGTGATCCTGCCAGCTGTCCAAAGGAGCGGTAATAATGGCTATCCTCAAGTTGGGTTGGTGTAATTTGTCCAAGGCGTTGGCAATCATTTTTTGTTTTTCCCGGTCGCCTATCTGACCTTTTTTAAACCAAGTTGCCACAACTTGTGATAATAGCCTAGATGCCTTGGGCGATTGGTCCAGGCCCAGATTGACCAAATCTTTATGGCTAAAAAGCCTGACGAGTTTGGCGAAATCGGATTCGTCTTTGGACCAGGCCTTAATAAGTTGAGTTGCCAGACGGTTAGCATATTCTTGTTTGTTTTTGTCCGGAGCATAAGGATGAATTTCGGTTGGCAGTAGGCAGTAAAGCAGAGTTCGGGCAACTAGGCGGGGATTATTGTCTTGGATTAAAGCGGTTGGCAATGATGACTCTAACCTGTCTAAAGAATTCGCTTCCAACCGAAACAGGTCAACATTATCCTCTTTTGATTGGGCTGACCAATAACGTCGGATTAAAAAGGTCATCCGACCAAAATCAAGTTGGTTGTAATCTTGCCACAAGTCGGTATCTTTAGTGTATTCCTGCCAAGCAGTTTTGGGTATTTTAAGCGGAGTGAGAGATAAAGACAGATTGGCAAAGTTTGGAAACCTGAGCAGGTCAAGGATGTTGGCTACCCTGTAGATGGTTCGGCCATGGGCAGGGTCGATAAAGATCGAGCTAAGACGAGATTTGGATTGTTCATAGCGAATCATCATTAGGCTAACTAAACAGCCGTAAGGATTGATTCCTTTTTTGTCCAGCAGTTCGAGCGGTTCAAGATCGGCCCTAACTTCTCCAAGCCTTTGCCGGCCTATCGAAGCTACCAAATTTGAAGGTAAAACATCCCTGTCTTTAACCGAGTGAGTTAGTTCGTGGGCTATGAAACCGCTGATGATTTCTGCATAATTGAATCGTTTAAAAACACCGTCATAAAAAATTATGATATGGCTTTCTGGATAATAAAGAGCGTTTACGGTGTTTGGTTGATGGACGACGTAGATCTGAGGCGGAGCCCCATCGCCTGTCCACAAATTTTCAACCTGGGCTGAAAGGTATCGATGAAATCAGCTGGTTTCCGGGTAAACTTGATACTCGCCAAGAAGTTTTAGAATGTCGTAACGCCGCTCGGCATTAATTGCGGCTTCTTGATCAAGGGGCTGTGGTTCTTGCATCCATCTTTGTTTAGCTAAGTAATCTTACGCATGAAGGTGGGGATGTCGAATTCGTCTTCTAGTTGGTCGTCATCCGAGGTTGAGTTGGTGCTGTTGTTTGCTGGCCGGCCAGCGGTCTTGCCGGCAAAATTTGGCTTGCTGTTAAAGCCGGTAGCGATGACGCTTATCTGGATTTTGTCAACCATATCAGGATCGATTCTGGCGCCAAAGATGATATTGGCATCCTTGCTGGCGCTTTGGGATATGAGTTCAGCGGCGCGGGAAACCTCTTCCATGGTCAGATCACTCGGGCCGATGATGTTAAAGAGTATGCCCTTAGCTCCTTGGATCGAAACCTCAAGCAAAGGCGAAGCAATCGCCATCTTGGCGGCATTGACCGCCCTATCCTCACCACTTGAGGTACCGATACCCATTAAGGCCGAACCGGCATCCTGCATAATGGTTTTAACATCGGCGAAATCAACATTGATAAGCCCCGGCGTGGTAATCAGGTCGGAGATGCTTTTAACTCCCTGAGTCAAGACCGAATCGGCCAACTTAAAGGCTTCCAAGAAAGTCAGATTTTTGCCGGCGGTTTCCATCAACCGTTGGTTAGGAATAGTGATTAAGGTGTCGACTTTTTCTCTTAGCAAATCAGCGCCTTCTTGAGCGATCGCCATTCGCCGGCTGCCTTCAAAAAGGAAAGGTTTGGTGACTACAGCTACGGTTAGAGCTCCAGCCTTCTTGGCTTCCTCGGCTACAATCGGAGCCGCACCGGTGCCGGTGCCGCCGCCTAAGCCGGCGGTAATAAAGACCATGTCGGTATCCTTGACTAATTCTTGGATTTTGTCCCGTGACTCTTCGGCCGCTTTAGAGCCGATATCGGGGTTGGCTCCAGCTCCTAACCCCCGGGTTATTTGCTCTCCAATCTGGACTTTAACCGAGGCTAATGAGTTAAGTAAAGCTTGAGCGTCGGTATTAAGAGCGATAAAATCAACCTCAACGATCTGGTCTTCATTGACCATATTGTTTATGGCGTTACCACCACCACCACCGATACCGATGACCTTGATTTTAGCTAGCCTAGTTGCATCTGGTTTAACAAAAGCCATATTCTAGTTGAAATTTAAAAAGCTTGTAAGGTTCATAAAGTTAATATTTCTCATTTTACTATGGCAGAAGGCTTTTAAGCAAGTCAATAATTTTTTTACTGGCCCGCCCCAAGCTTATTTGACTGGGAATAAGCTTGTTAAGGTTTATATCCAAACCGATGCCGCTGTCAGAATCAATCGGCGAGTTCAGGGCAAATCTTAAAAGGCCGACGGCATTGGCGAACTCCGGTTCTTCAACATCGTCGATAACGCCGGTAACATTATTTGGCTTGCCTAGATTAACCGGCCAGCCGGTGACTCTCTTACCGATCTTGTTTAACTCGATGGTTTTAGCCCCACCGCCGGTGACAACGATACCGCCGGAAATCTCGGAAGCAAAACCGCTGTCCTTGACTCTGCCCAAAATTAAACCAAACAATTCTTCCAATCTCGGATGGATAATGCCGTTAACCACACCCTTGTATGAAACCTTGCTCAAACCGTTGATGTTAAGCGATGAGACATCAATGTCTTGATCAAGCTTGATTTTTTTCTCCTTGGACCATTTGTCTGTGTACTTTTGGCTTAAGAAAATCTTTAGCTTTTCGGCGTCGTCCAGGCTGATTCTCAAACCGGCGGCCAAATCCTTAGTGACATGCCGGCTGCCTATGGGGATGACCGTAGAAAATGATAAAGAGCCATCAGTATAAAGACAGATGCTGGTCGTGTCGGCGCCAACGTCCGCCAAGATGACGCCCAACTCTTTTTCGGTCGGGCTAAGAACGGCCAAAGCTGAGGCCAGGCCGGAAAAGACGATTCTGTCAACATCTAGGCCGGCATCGGTAATGCTTTTGGTTAAGTTTTTGATAGCGGTCGATGAAGCCGTGATTATATGGGTATCTACTTCTAATCTGACCCCACTCATGCCGACCGGATCTTTGATGCCCTCTTGGGAGTCAATTGAGAAAAATCTGGGCCAGATGTGCAAAATTTGTTGATTTGATGGCAGTGAAACCGCTTTAGCGGCTTCGATAACACGGGCAACATCGCTGTCGGTTATCTCGATCTCAGGCTGGGCTACGGCTACCACACCTTTGGAGTTTAGCGAGTTGATATGGCTACCACTGATATTGATAATAGCTGATTTGATCGAAAAACCAGCCATTCTTTCGGCAGACAGCCAAACCTCGGTGACAGCATCAACCGCCTCCTCAATGTTGATGATTTGGGCTTTTTTAATACCACGGCTCTCGCCCTTGGCGGCGCCGATGATTTGTAGTGGTTGGCTACTATCCTCTTCAGGATTGACTTTGGCCAATAGAACCGCTATTTTTGATGAGCCAATGTCAATGGCAGCTAAGTATTTTTTGTAATCCATTAGTTTATTATAGCTTGAGTTTGGCGAAATTCAAACAAATTTAACTCAAAGCTTTTAAGGTCAAGAAAAAATCTTGGTATCCTAATTAAGGATGATGATCCTTTTTAACCGCCAATCGATTATTTTAGGGATTTGGCTTTGCTGGTTAATAAATTCAAGCAGAGCTTCAGGTTGGGGTAATGCGTTGGTTAGGAGCAGATAAAATGTTTGTCTGGACAGATCTTTAATGAGGATGGTTTGGTTGTCAATAAAGACATTAAAATTATGGTTTTTTTTGGAATCGAATTGATTTAGCCAGTAATAGGTCGGCCAAGCGACTGATTCGGGTTTAAAAGTGGAAACATTGGCGAAAAAAACGATGCGGCTTGGCCTATCTTGAGTTTGGATAGGGTTGTTGATAATTGATAATTTAGCTTGCTTGTCTTGGAAAATTAACAAAGCTTGGTGGTTGCTTTTTAACTTTGGGATTGTCTGCCCCAAGCGATACCAATCGGCCAGTGAAATAGGTGAAGACAGTTGGCTGGCATCCACATAATTGAGATAAGCCAAATTGTTCAGTTGCCGGCAGGTAATGACGATTTTTTTCGGGTAAACTTTTTTAAAACTGACAGCTTCCCACAAGTAGAGTTTGTCAAATAGGTTTTGGATATTAAGCTGGGTGATAAAAAAGATAGGCTTACGACTTAAAGATTGGCTTAAAATCGGCTCAAGCAATCGTTTTTGCTTATCGCTTATGCCTTGACATTCAACTTGGTTGACCGTGGCCCAAACAAAGATGAGATAAAAAATCAAGCCGATAAAGCCAACTGGGAAAAGCCAGGCCAAAAACCGCTTACGCCTACTTATACCAACCGACTTAAAAGCTTTTTTTGGGGTCTTAGCCTTAGTCTTATTCTTAACCTAACCATGGCTTAAGTTGTTGGAAAATAACCTCGTCGGCGTCAAGCTTGAGATTTAAGGGATTTTCTTTCGATTTGATTTTTCTGACTGTCAAATCATATATCAGCTTAACCAATCGGGATTTACTCGCCTTTTCTTGAGATAAAACCTGGATAAAGCTCAGCCGGGCCATTAAAGCAGCATTTTTTTCTTGTTCATGGCCGGGGATGAAAGGTGCCGGTATCAAGATGGCCGGCTTTTGCAAAAGGCTTAGCTCGTAGCAAGTGTGGGCCCCGCTGCGGCTGATAATCAGATTGGCTTGACGGTAAGCCGACATTAAGGTTTGGCTGTTAAGATAGGGATAAACCAGATATTGGCCGGGGTATTTGCTTTTTAGTTGGAAGGCCAGTTGGTTAAACTTCAGATGGTCTTTGTAAATATCATTTTGGCCGGTTTGGTGGATGAGGTTAAATCGAGGTAGTATCTCAGGCAAAGCTTGGGCAATCAATTGATTGATAAAGTGAGAGCCTTGCTTACCACCAATGACAAGAATGGTTGGCAAGTTGTTGTTGATTAACTTGGGATAAGTTTGGGGCTTGTTAATAAGTTGTAAAAACTTGTACCTTAAAGGTAGACCGGTATAAATGGTTTTTGACTCGGGATAAGTGTAGGCTATTGGCCAGCTGACGAATATCTTGGTGGCCAAAACGCTTAACCACCGATTAGCTCGCCCGGCGATGGTGGTTTGTTCATGGATGAAAAAAGGAGTTTTAGTAACCGTAGCCGCTAAGGCGCAAGGCGCCATCAGATAGCCACCGAAGCCGATGAAAACTTGTATTTTATACCGGCACCAAACGGGTATGAACTTGATGGTAAATAAAAACAGCTTGATCAAGTAAAAGATGAGGTTGATTTGGAATAAGCGCGGGGCCCGCAGGTTGTGAAACTCAATGTCGGCCTGTTTGATTTCTTGATACTCGGCTGAAAGCTGAGTATCTTGGCGCATGCTGTGTTTGTGGCCGAACCAGATAATTTTATGGCCCTGCTCTTGAAGTTTTTTAGCAACGATAAGAGCGCTGGTATGATGACCTCCACTTATGGCTATAACCTTGCCCATGATTCATTATATTAGGTATTAGGCAATAGGCAATAGGCATCAAATTGTCAACTTACAGCTGACGTATTCAATAGACAATCGACAATGGAAGAAAGATAAAATTAATCTAAGCTCCCGGAGCGTTTCCATATGACCGAGCCGGGATCGGAAATGGATCTAAATTTAGGACAATGGCTGTGTCAACCCCCGGGGTTGACAAAAAACCAATCAATCAGTCAGTGGAGTCAAGGGCTGATTGGCCGATAGCAATTAAAACCCACAAACTGACAAGAGATGACCCGCCGTAGGAAATAAAAGGTAAGGTAATACCGGTGAGAGGAATAATAGCCACCATACCGCCGAAATTGATCATCATTTGAATAAAAACAATTAAGCCGACACCATAAATGATAATCTGCTTACTGATGGTAGTTAATCTGCCGGCAACTTTAAATGTTTGGTATAGAAAAATCAAATAACTAAAGATTAGTGCCGATAAGCCAATGAAGCCAACTTCTTCGCCGATGATGGCCATGATAGTATCGGTAAAAGAAGCCGGCAAATACAGGTAGCGCTGATCGGATTGTCCCAAACCTTGGCCAAACAGCCCGCCCCGCCCTAAGGCGATGGTAATCTGGTTAACTTGGTAAGAAGTCCCTAATCTGTCTTTATACGGGTTGATTAAGGTAGTCAGGCGCTGCCTTCGGTAAGGGCTTGATAGGATTAAGATTAGACTGATACAAAAAAAGATGACCGAGAAAAACAGGAAAGGTTTGAGATGGGCGTAATAAAGAAAGAATAGGATGACGGCGGTGGTTAAGATTAACAAAGTGGTGCTCATGTCGGGTTCCAGTAAAACCAAACCGGCGCTTATGGAAATTAAGAACAAAAATTGAGTGAAAGACCTTTTAGCCCGACTAAGCCATAAAGCTAGGTAAGTTAGTAATGAAATCTTTAAGAGTTCTGATGGTTGCAAGCTGGCAAAACCCAGGTTTAGCCAGCGTCTGGCACCGCCGATCTTAAGGCCGATGTAAGGCATGAAAACTAAGCCTAGAAGCAAGAGATTGAGGCCAAAAAAATAAGGAGTTATAGCCATGATCAAAGGCCATTTAAGTTTTCTGATCAGGACAAAAAGGCCAAGAGCGACGATAAGCCAAATAAACTGTTGCTTAACGAAATGATAAGGGTCGGCGTATCTTTGAATGGCGGTGACAACCGAGGCTTCAAAGATGAAAAACAAGCCAACAACAGACCAAATCAAAGGCAAAAGCCAAAGTTTGAGTTTTGTTTTCATCATAAAATAACCCCAAACCGATTTTATACGTTGGTCTTAATTAGTTTTTTAACATAAACCTTGAATAACTCACCTCGTTGTTCCAAGTTGTCAAACATATCATAGCTTGAAGCCGCCGGTGACAAAATGACAAAGTCGCCCGGACTAGCCAGCTTGAAAGCTTTAAACACAGCTTGATTCAAATCCGGCGCTTGGCGGACTCGGTCATAGTCTTTTTGGTTTAAAGCTGACTTAATCTTTGGTCCGGTTTGGCCGATAACCACCACCTCTTTAACTCGGTTGGTTATAGTTTCAATAAACTTGGATAGATCAATACCCTTATCATAACCGCCGGCAATCAAGATGATTTTACCTTTCGGTAGTGATTCCAAGCCTTTGACTGCGGCATCTTGGTTGCTGGCTTCAGAATCGTTGATAAAGCTAACTTTGTTAACGTGTGCGACATATTCCAAAGCATGCTCCGGCGGTTGGTAGTTGGCGATCGCGGTTTTTATCTCATCCAAGCCGACATTGCACAGCTTGGCGGTTAAGCTGGCTTGTAGCATATTGATTAAGTTGTGTTGGCCGATAAGCCGGTGTTTTGGTAAGGCAAGTTTTTGGTTTTGAATCAGAAGCGATTGGTTGTTGATGATTCGGCTTGCCTGCTTGGGGCCGACGTAATAGGCTTGGCCGGTGAACGGCCAAGGTTTAAATAACCGCCGACTGAGTGGATCATAGAGATTAATCAAGCTTGTATCGCTGGCTTTTTGGAAAGTAAAGATCTGGCTTTTATCTTTGGCATACCGGCTCAAGTTGCCGTGCCACTCAAAATGGTCGGGAGTGATGTTGGTAATCAAGCTTATATGAGGCGATTTTTTAATCCAAGCTAAACGGCTGAGTTGAAAACTTGAAAGTTCCAAAACGACCCAGTCTTTGTCGGTTAATCGATTGGCTTTTTCTAAAAGGGAGATGCCCATATTGCCACCCAAATAAACTTTGTCGGGGCCGTAATGGAGTTTGAGCATATCATAAATAAGTCCACAAACCGTTGCTTTGCCGTTGGTACCGGTAACCCCGATTATTTTAGCTTTGGTTAGCTTGAAAATCAAATTAATCTCGGTTTCTAAGGTTTTTCCCATTTTAGTGGCGGTTTTTAAATAATCGGAGCCAGGTGGAACAGCCGGGTTGACGATGACGATGTCAGCTGCTTGCAGATCTTCCAGTCGGTGTTGACCCAGAGAGTATTTAATCGGCAGATCTTTGAGCTTAGCCAAACTGTCTGATAATTGGTCTTTAGTTTTAAGGTCGGTAACCGTGACTTTGGCTCCCTGGTTGACCATGAAGCGAATAACTCCGATGGCTCCGCCGAACCGGCCAAGGCCGACAACCAAAACTTGTTTGTGTTTAAAATTCATTTTTTAAAAGAAAAATGACAACCACAAACCTGTGATTGAAATAATTAATTGAGCCAGCCAGGCCCGAGTTACTATCTTGGATTCTTCCCAGCCTATACTCCTTAACCAAAGATGTATCGGCGCCACAGGGAAAGCTTTCTTTTTTAAGTATTTTTTGCTGAAAAGTTGAATTAAACTTGAGGCGGCTTCGATGATAAACAAACTACTGATAAAAACAACAGGCAAAATCTTACCCAACAAAAGGCCGATCAAGGCCAAAGTAGCCCCAAAAGACAAAGCGCCGATATCACCCAGCATGACTCTGGCCGGGTAAATATTAAAATACAAAAAAGATATCAGCCCGCCGATCCAGATAGCCAAAAAGACACTTAAGACATTATCCAAGATGGTAGCTGATATAAACCAGAAAGCCAACAGGTTAAACAAAAGGACCCCGCCCGATAGACCGTCTAAGCCATCGGTAATGTTGTAAGCATTGGCAAAGAAAACAATAAAAAAAGCGGCAAACACGACATAAAACCAACTTAGATTGATGATTCCAAGCGGACCAAGATAGATAAAGTTAATACCCAGCTGGTAGTAAAGCCAATAGCCGATGAATAAAGCCACCCCAAGTTGAATTAGAAGTTTTGACTTAAATTTCAAACCGAAGAACCGGCGTTTTTTGATTTGGAAAAATTTTAATAGATCATCATACAGGCCGATTAAACCAAAACTAAGCATGGTAAAAAGAATAATAAAAAGTTCTTTTTTAAGATGATAAAGGTGGGTGATTTTTACATCTGACATTTGAAAGATAAGAAAGACAAAGGCAGAGATGATTATCTGCATGACGATTAGAAGGATGCCACCGCCGACCGGGGTGCCGGCCTTGGTATTGTTCAGCAGGTCAAAGATCTTGGTTCTTTCACCCAGGGGATCGCGGGTCTCTTGGCGCCGGCGGGTAAACTTCAAGGTGTAAAGAAAGTTGATAAAAGGAATAATAAGGATGGAGTTGATTAAAAACGAAAAGATTAAGATACCAAGCAAAAATTGCATATACTTTATTTTACATCAGGCTAGATAGCATATTAAGTCAAAAGTCAAAAGTAAAAAAGATCTTTAGTGTCAGCCGGAGGCTGACCAATTCGATGGACAATGGAAGACACTGGATGTTGGAGAAGATATTTGAAAATTGAAAATTAACATTATTATTCCTTAGAATTTAAAAATTAAAAATGTCAAATTAAAAATTTATATTGGGTTTATACTAAAATATAAGTATGTTTAAGTTAAAAGAACACAAATCATCATTTTGGCAAGGCTTTGTCTGGGCTTGGCAAGGCTTTGTCTGGACTTTTAAAAATGAAATCAACTTCCAAATCCAACTTATCGTTGCCTTTTTGACCGTGGTTGCCGGAATCTATTACCAAATCAAAGCCATGGATTGGCTTATCGTTTTGACCATGATCGGCTTGGTTTTGGCCGGTGAACTTTTTAATACGGCTATCGAGATATTGGCCGACCATCAATTTCAAGTCATCCATCCATCGGCTAAAGTAATCAAAGACGCCGCCGCCGCCGCGGTCTTGATAATTTCAATAACGGCCTTGCTGGTTGGTTTGGTAGTCTTTATTCCCTATCTTTAACCGCTTATTCAAACTCAGCCAGAAGGTCGTCGATTTGATTGGTTGAGGTTTGATTGATTAAGGTCTTACTTTTAAGAATGGGATATTTGTGGTAAATTGTCGGTTTGCTAACCTGGTAAAAAACACCCAAGCCAAATTTATCAGTCTGTTCTGCAATTTTGTAAGCTTTTATTTTGTCGGTTTTATCATGATTGTCATCGATGATGTAGGTTTGGTCTTGGTATTTGGGCAAGAGATTGTTAAAAGTGAAGCAAGTTTGAAGAATATCCACCAAAGCAAAGCCTTTGTGCTTGATTGCCTGCTTGATGACATCTTTCAAATGGTTTGGTTTGCCGACCCAGCCTCGAGCGACAAAGCTGGCGCCGGCGGCCAAAGAGACGCTGATGGGATTGATAGGCTCGTCAGCGGAACCTTTGGGCCAGGTTTTGGTTGGGTAGTTGATTTGAGTGGTTGGCGATGTTTGACCGGTGGTCAGACCGTAAATTTGATTGTCCCAAACCAGAACCGTTATGTCTTCGTTTCTTTGGGCGGTGGCGATCCAGTGGGCGGCTCCTTCCCAAAAAAGACCGCCGTCACCAATGACTGATAAAACCGTTAAGTCATGGTTGGCATATTTAACGCCGATCGCCGGCGGCAGAGACCGGCCATGAAGGCTTTTGAAGCTATAGGCTCGGATTTTGTCAGCGCCGTTGCCGTTGCAACCGATATCATAAGTGATAACGGTCCGGTGGGGCGGGATTTCAAGTTCTACCAAAGCCTTGATCATCATTTGATTGATGACGAAGTTACCGCAGCCGGGGCACCAAGTTGGTCTCAGTTTGGATTGGTAATCGCCGATTTTTGGTTTAGTTTGGGTCATATCAGATCAAAAGTTTAATTTTTTCTAACAATTCGTCAGCGAAAAAGGGCTCGCCGTCAAACTTGAGCAAAGTTTTTATGTTTTTGACCCCGGCCAGCTTTAGGTCAGTTTCAAGCTGGCCGGTCGAGTTATTTTCAACCAAAATAATTTGCTGGTACGGGTTTAGAATTGATTTGAGGACGGCATGGTTTAAAGGATAAAGGTAACTTAAGTGTAAGCCAGCCAGATTAAGCCGGTCAACAACAGCTTGAATAACCTTTTTGGTACTGCCCCAGCCGACAACCAGAGTTTTGGCTTTTAAGTTGCCGTAGGCTTTGGCCGGCGGCAAGTTTTTAGCCAAAGACCCCAACTTAGACAATCGCTTGGTTTGCATTTTAATCCGAATCGGATCGCTCTCGATGGAATTGCCATAAACATCATGCTCATCACTGGTGGTGATATGGATCCCGTTAACGTTGCCGGGCAAAGGTCTTGGACTGATTCCGTCTTGATCGAACTGGTATCGTGGAAACAGATGGTGTTTATCATTGATTAAGTTAAGTATCTTGCCTCGTTTTATCTTTGATCGGTGGTCGAAAGTGCTTTTGTCCAGGCTAAAAAGACTTTCACCTAGGTATTTATCAGTCAAGAAAATGACCGGGATTTGGTATTCGTCAGCCAAGTTAAGAGCCTCCTGGATTAAGTGAAAAGCTTCGGCCGGGTCTCCTGGGGCCATCACTACCCTGGGGAACTCGCCGTGGCCGGCACACCGGGCAATGTTTAGATCCGACTGCTCTTGCCAAGTGGGCAGGCCGGTGCCGGGACCGGTCCTTTGAGCGTCGACTATGACTAAAGGAATTTCGGCGATGCCCAAAAGGCTAATAAATTCGGACATCAAATCCAGGCCGCCGCCGGATGTAGCCACCATGGTTCTGACTCCCGCGTAAGCAGCGCCGGCGGCGATGCCGATAGCCTCAATTTCGGTTGAAGCCTGCCTAACCAAAATAGACTGGTTATCAGTGACTGAGGCCAAGTAATGCAGGATGCTGGTTGACGGCGTCATTGGGTAGGCCGAGAAAAAGCGGCCTTGCCCCTGAATGAAACCAAGGGCGATGGCGGTGTTGCCGGTCATAACCAAGGTTTTGACCTTGGTTGTAGGCAATGATAAGGACAAAGGCTTGTGGTCAAGGCTATTAAAGCCCAAAGCAGCGGCTTTGAGGTTTTGGCCAATGACCGCCCTGCCCTTTTTAACAAACTGTTTTTTAATCACTTGGTTGAGTTTTTCCAAAGGCAAGTTTAAAAACTTAAACAAAGCCCCAACCAAAGCGCTGTTTAAGCTGATTTTGGTGATCTTAAGCTTTTTCAGCTGGGAAGTCAGGTTTAGTTTTATAACTTGAGATTTATCCGGCAGATCACGTTTGTCGTCAGGCAAGGCGGTTTTATCAGCGATGATGTATCTTGGTTTTGAGCCGGTTTTTTTAATTTGTTCTAAAGCCAGGCTGTTTAAGGGAATGAAGATGTCGGCATAAGACAAGCTGTAATCAACCGGCTGTTGGCTGAGATTGATTTGGTAGAAATTATAACCCCCGCGGATTAAGGAAGGATAACCAAGATAGCCAAAACTGTAAAAGCCAGCATGTTGCAGGCTTTTTTGCAGTAGTTTGCCGACGCTTTTGACGCCTGAACCGGCTGGCCCGCCGATTCTAATCGAAACAATATCTTTATTTGTCATCTTTAAAAATTTCAACATCAACCACCCAAACTCCCTTGTGGTTAATGATTAAGGGATTGAAATCAGCCGTCACCAAACCGGGGACCACTGATGGCAACCCGGTTAAATTATATAATGTTTTGACTACTTGGTCGATATTATAAGCGGTTGAACCGCGGAAGCCGGTAAGCAATCTATAAATTTTGGTTTGGCTTAATTTAAGTTTAATCTCATCAGGATTTGTTGGCAATAAAATCGTTTGGATATCATGATAAATCTCGGTTAAAATCCCGCCGGAACCAAAGACAAAAGCAAAACCAAAGTCAGGGTAATGCTTAAAGCCGGCGATCATTTCTAAGCCGGCGCCTATCTGTTTTTGGATACAAATATAGCTTTGTTGGCGATTGAGTTTTTTGACCTGAACTATCTTTAGCAGTTTGGCAATAGCTAAACTCAAGTGTTTTTTGTCTTTAAGGTTAAGATAAACACCTTTAAGGTCAGTACTGTGGCTGAATTCTTTGGATACCAACTTGACCACGGCCGGGTATGATTGGGCCGGCCACCTTTGGCTGATTATCTTGGCCACTTGGTTTAAGTTTTGGCCAAACGGAATCTGGCTTAATGGGTGGTATAAGCTGGTTGGCAGTTTTAAGTTTAAATTATAAATTACCTCGGCAGCTAAGCTGGGGTCAAGATGGCCGTGACTGAGGTTGATTTTGTCTGTCAGTTGTTGGCTGAGCTTAAACTTTGGCCAAGTAGCCAGCCGAGGTTTGGCTTGTTGCTTTTGCCATGAGTACCAAGCGGCTAAAGCCCTGATCGGGGTTTCTATAGTATCAAAGGCCGGCAACTGATGGCGGTTGAGCATATTTTTAGCCTCCGCCACTTGTTTGCCACCCAAGAGAAAAGTTAAAACCGGGTTTTTTCGGTTTTTGAACTGGTTGATAATAATTTGAGCGGTTTCGTTTGGTTGAGTTGTTATCTGGGGTGTCAGGATGAAAAAGTAAGCGGCTTCAGGATAGTTGTCAAGCAAAATTTGGCTGGCGGCTTGGTATCTGTCGGCCGGGGCGTCTCCCAAGACGTCGATAGGGTTGTGGCTACTGGCGCCGATAGGTAGCTTGGCTTTAAGTGATTTTTGACAACTTGATCGAGGCGGCTTGATTTTAAAGCCGTGCTTAATCGCCAAGTCGGTGGTTAAAATGGCCGGCCCACCGGCATTGGTGATGATAAAAAGATCTTGACTTGACCGCCTTTGACCGAAAGCGGCGAATATACTGGTATAGGTAAATAATTGATCGATGTTTTTAACTTGGATGGTTCCGGCCTTGGCCAAGATAAGATCGATGACTTGAGTTGACTTGACCAAACTGCCGGTATGGGATGAAACGGCTTTTTGACCGGCGGTTGACCGGCCGGGCATAAGGATTATGATCGGTTTTTTTAAGCTGGTTTGGCGGGCTAGTTGAATAAAAGCTTGGCCGTTTTCTAAGCTTTCCAGATAAGCCAAGATAACCTGAATCTGGTCATCTGTTTGCCAATATTTGATTAAATCAAGTTCATTGATGTCGGTTTTATTGCCTAAGGAAACAAAATATTTGAGGCCGTAGGGGAAGTTTTCGAATTTATCTAAAACCGCGGCTCCAAAAGCGCCCGACTGGGACATAAAGGCAATCTTACCGGTTTTGGGCATGGCTTTGACAAATGTGGCGTTTAAGCTGCTTTCTTGAGAGATTAAACCCAGGCAGTTGACTCCCAAAAGCCGGGTTTGGCTGTCTTTTAAGACATTTTTGATTTTGGCTTCCAGGACTTGTCCTTGGGGGCCGGTTTCTTTAAAGCCGGCGCTAATCACGATCAAGCTTTTAACCTTCAGATCGACTGCCTGTTTGACAACCTGAGGCACAAAGACCGCCGGGATAACTATGATCGCTAAATCTATCTTATAGTCGATGTCTTCAAGGGTTTTGTAAATTTTATCCTGGCCAATGTAGCCGCCTTTAACATTAACCGGCCAGACTTTACCGGAGAATTTATGTTTTTTGATGTTGTCGTATATCAGACGGCCGAGTTTGTTTGGTTTGGTTGAGGCGCCGATAACGGCTATGGTTTTGGGATTAAACAAGGCTTTTAATGTGTCATTCATAGTTTAGTATAACTAAAATAATTAAAAAGCGATAACCTATTGAAGCTTATTGGCCGATTTGTGGTTACACTTTTTATCCAAGTTTATCAAACAAAGATTACGGCCGGCAGGCGATAAAACTAAAGTAAGGTTGGCCGCTTGGGTAGATGTTGGGCAAAAATTTGTCTTTGTTTAACCGATAAATACGCCTGGTTTCAATTTGGTTTTGACTTTTGTGTTCCTCTAGATTTTGAATCAGCCGGCCAATTTGAGTTAATTTGACCAAGACCGAGGCTGAGTAAATTGTGGTTGGCGGGATAGCCAATTCTTTCATTTTTAAATAAAGCTTATCTTTTAATCGAAACTGTTTAATTAAGATAATGACCGGCGCTTGGGGGTCGAACAATTTAGTGGTGGCTTGTAAACTGAATAATTTTGGTTTTGATTGCAATAAATCAAGATTAGTTCCTAAGCTCAAAAGACTAACCAAGCCGAAACTGCCGATGTTTTTATTAGCCCACTGCCCGCCAAGGCCAAAACTAATATCCTCGACTAGTGTTTGGTTTGACTTGATTAAGTTCAGGTTAGTTGGGTTGCCGCCGAAATGATCCGCGACCAGCCAACCACGAAAATCTCCAGTTTGTTTTAGTGCGAGGTTGAGACTATCATCGTGCTTGGCCGGAAGAAAAGGCAAAGATAATTCGGTTTTAGCCAGCAAAAACTTGTAGTACAGGTCAGAAACCAATATTTTTTGAGTGGGTAGGCATTTATAAAGTAGGTTATAAGCGGTTTGGTAGTTACCAACGATAAAGCCGAACTTCTTGTTGACAAAGTTGGCCAAGAAATCAAGGTGATGATTGATCTGGCTTTTTATATCCATAACCGATAAAGTTAACTTATTCTTTTTGTCGTTTGATCTGCACTCCTAATTTCTTTAGGCGGGGCACCAGATCGGCATAACCCCTCTCTATCAACTCAGCTTGGTGTATGATTGATCTTCCCTTGGCCATGATAGCGGCGATGACCAGGGCGATGCCGGCCCTAATGTCAGGTGACTCAAGCTCTTTGCCGAATAATTTGGTCTTGCCAAAAACCACAACTCGATGGGGATCGGCGATGATGATGTTGGCCCCCATTCTGATTAATTTATCGACGAAAAACATGCGGCTTTCATACATCCAGTCATGGCAAACGGTCATGCCCTTGGCCTGGGTAGCGGCGACGATAAGAGGACTCATTAAGTCAGTGGGGAAGCCCGGCCAGATATTGGTTTTGATGACATTGGTGGCCATCAGCTCGGCTGGTGAAACCTCCAGGTCGGTCGGCTCTTCTTGCCAACTTAAACTACTGTCTTGGTTGAGATACTGGTAAGTAACGCCGACCATTTCCAGCTTGTTTAAGATGGGTTCCATATCCATAGGGATAACGTTTTTAATTCTGAGTTTTTGCCGGCTGGCGGCGGCCATGAGAATAAAAGTGCCGGCTTCGATATAATCTGGCAGAATAGTATGTTTGAACTCTTGGGTGGAGACAGCCCCCTGTATCATAATTTGGTTTAAACCGATGTTTTGAATGTTGATGCCCATTTTTTTTAAGAACATACTAAGTGAGCGAACATGGGGCTCGGTGGCGGCGTTGGCTAAAATAAAACTGCTGTCTGGGTCAAGGGCTACCGACAGAAGGAAGTTTTCGGTAGCGGTGACCGAGGGTTCTGGCATGAAGACTCGTGCCGAGGTGTATTTTTTCGGTTTGTAAAAGTGGTAAGCGTTATCTTGCCAGTAAATATTGACGCCGATTTGGTTTAAAACATCGATATGGGCGTCTATCGGCCGTCGACCGATAATATCGCCTCCGGGAAACTGGATAATTGCCTGCCCGGCTCGGGCCAGCAACGGGCCGACTAATAAGACCGACGCCCTTAATTGGCGGACCAGATCGGGCTTTGGAGCTGTGTGCTTGATCTTTGGAGTTTGAAGCTTAAGCGCATGCTTTGACAACCATTGATATTTGGTGCCCAAATCTTCAAGAAGTTTAAGCATTATATCAACGTCGCGGATTTGAGGCACGTTTTCTAATTTAATTGGTTTATCACTTAACAAACAGCCGGCTAAAACCGGCAGAATTTCATTTTTATTACCGTAAACCTCGACTTCGCCAGACAATTGATTGGGCCCGTCAATAATATATTTAACCATTTTTGCCTCCTTTAATTAAAACCGATTAATTTAATTTCTGTTTTTAGGTCAATGCCTAATTTTTGTTTAGCTTGAGCTTGAATAAAGTTAATTAATTGATAAAAATCAGTTGCGGTCGCTTGGCCTTGGTGAACTAAAAAATTAGCATGAATTGAATCAACCCAAGCCCCACCGATTCGGTAGCCTTTGAGTTTGAGTAATTTATCAATGATATAACCGGTTGATGGGGTTGATAACTTTAACTTGGCTTGGATTTTGGGGTCTATGTTTTTGAAAACACAACCTGACGAGTACAAGCCTTGTGGCTGGCTTTTTACTCGGTAATTGATAAAAGGCTTGACGGCTTCGGCCTCGGTTTTGCCGGCAGCTAGTGGCGAATTTAAACTAAACCAAACTTGAATGATAACTTCTTGAAAGCGTTGAAATCGGGAAAAGTCATAAGCAAACTCAAGCTGGTCGTGGTTGTAGGTTGTCAAATCACCCTTTTGATTCAAGGCGGTTACCTTATCGATGTAATCACCGATTAATTTTTGATGTGAATGAGCATTGTTCCAAACGGCTCCCCCTAGGCGGCCCGGAATGCTGACAAACTCAGCCAGATCGCCAAAGCCATGCTTCAAGCTAAAACTGACCAATAAATTGAGAGGAGTGCCGCTGGTTGCCCGTATTTTAAGCTGTTTCTTAGTTTGTTTAACAATCTTAATTTCTTGGATTTTATTGACGATGACTAGGCCGTCAAAGCCTTTGTCTGAAATTAAAACATTGGTTCCGTCGCCTAAAACCAAAACCGGCAAGCCGGACTTGAGGGCCAGCCGGCTGATTGATACTAATTCCTCTAATCTCTTGGACTCAATCAGAAGCTTGGCCCGCCCACCCAAGTGTAGGCTAGTAAATTGAGACAGAGGTTGGTTTAACTGAATTTGAGTTTGAGGCAGGTTCTGTTTAACTTGGCCAATAAAAGCTTTGATTTGAGCAGACGTCATTAATTTAATTTTACCAGACTATTTTTGACCCCCACGTGTAAATGTCGCCGGCGCCCATGGTAACCACGACTTCCGGCTTTTTTTTGAACCGGGCGGTTATTTGTTCAAAGTCTTCAGGTCGGTTGATTTTAGCTAAATTTTGACCGTCTTTAAGATGGAGCTTAGTTTTTTCATAAATTAAGCTTTGGTAATCAACTTCGTCAAGTTTTTCTCTAGCAGAAGCAAAAATCGGGGCAATCAAAATATCGTCGGCACAGGTTAAAACTTGGGCGAAATCATCGATTAAGGCCTTGGTCCGTGAGATGGTATGGGATTGGAAAATGACCGCGATCCTTTTATTGGGGTGCCATTGTTTCATAGCTAAAAGGCTAGTTTTGACCTCGTTTGGGTGGTGGGCATAATCATCATAGACGATATATTGGTTGTTTTTTTTAATTAACTGGGCCCGGCGCTGTACACCTGAAAAGTTAGATAGGCCGGCCAGAATTTTGTCCGGCGGGATTTGGTTTAGGTAAGCGACGATAAAAGCTGCCGCCGCATTGGTGAGGTTGTGCCGGCCGGGAAGCTTAATTGCCAGTTTAAATTCTTGGTCTTTGGCTTTCAATTTGGCTTTGGCCAAAGGATACGTCAAGCTTTGGACTTGAACTTGCCAGTTGGCATCCGGATTGGAGCCGTAAGTAATGATTTTTTCGTAGCCTTGCCGCTTTAAGTTAGCCATGATTTTTTGGTTGTTGGCATTATCACAAAAGCTTATCAGCCAGCCGCCGGCTTTAAGAGTCTTTTCGGCCAAGCGGGTAAAGGTTTTTAAAGTTTGGTTTATATCTTTGTAAATATCGGGGTGGTCATATTCAACGTTGGTTAAAACTAAGTATTTGGGTTTTTGCCAAAAGAAGCGAGGTCGGTGGTCGGTTAATGGGCAGGTGGCATACTCGTCGGCCTCGGCGATAAAGTAATCTCCCCTACCCCATCGGCCTGGCCAAATATCAGGATAAACCGAACCGGTGCCGATGGAACAAGCCGGATCCATGCCGGCTGACAAGAAGATATGGCTGATCAAGGCCGTGATCGTGGTTTTGCCGCCGACACCGGCGATCGAGATGCCAACCGGTTTCAGCGACATCAGCCAGCCTAAGACTTGAGCTTGGCTAAAACTGGGGATTTTTAAACCCAAGGCTTGGAGGAATTGGGGGTTGTGGCTGCCTTGATGGGCGCCAGTGGCAATGACCAGATCAGGCCGTTCTTGGTTTATGTTTTCAGGATTGAAACCGTCGGTATAGATTTTAAACGACCTTTTTTTTAATAGTTTATCTGTGATAAACTCGGTTTTTACATCACTGCCGACAACCTGAATGCCCAGATCGTCAAAGATATACGCCAAGCTGGCCATACCGACGCCTTTTATGCCAATCAGAAAGACTTTTTTTAACCGGGCCAGGCTTAAATTATCCATTTTGGATTAGAGATTGGGGTAGAATTTTTTAAGCACTCTTTCACCTTGCTCGAGTTGCTGGGGAGTGTTAAAGCCGATATTGACCAAGGGGTTGTTAATTTGAATGACGCCGATCTTGGTATTTTTTGGGCTATCGGCTAAAGCCACAGCAAAGATATCGGTCAGATAATACTCGTTTTTATCTTCATGCAGCTTAAGCTTGCCTATGTATTTTTCCAGAAAAGACCGGTTGAAGATGTAGGTGCCGGTGTTGATTTCTTTGATTTTTTTGACTTTGGGGCTGGCGTCGCGCTCCTCGATAATAGCTGTTAAGTAGCCTTGTTTGTTTCTAATGATTCGACCCAAACCGGTCGGATTGTTTTTTAAGGTCGATAAAATAGCCGCGTCGTAACCGCCGTTTAAGTAAAAGTTAACCAAGCTAGTTAAGACATCCGGCTGGTAGAAAGATTGGTCGGCATTAATGATGATTAAATGCCTGATTTTAGAGTTGAGCTCTGGCAAGACATGCTTAACGGTATCGCCGGTGCCAAGTTGCTTTTTTTGGATAATGTAATTTGTTTGGCTGCCAAGATAATCTTTGATCAGTTTTTGCTTGTAGCCAACCACATAGTATTGTTGCTTAATGCCTGAGTTGGTTAAAAGATCCCTGGCCCAGCCAACCATAGGTTTGCCAAGGACCGGCACCATGGCTTTATTAAGCTTGTTTTTAGTCAATTGGACGATTCTGGTGCCTTTGCCGGCGGCCAAGACGACGCCGGCGATCCGGTTTTGGTAAAGCCGGTTGAGGATGGCCTTTTTAACTATCTTTTGTTCATCCCAAGGCAGTTCTACCCGGCCGTAACAGATGGACTTTTCATGGCCCTTACCCAAGAAAACGATAACGTCGTTGTCCTTGGCAATTTGGTTGATGACGATATTAATAGCTTCTTGCCTGTCGGGAATAATCAGAAAAGTTCGAGGTTTTAAGCTGTTGTATTGGTTTTTCTTGGCTTGATGCCAACCGCGGTCAAAGCCGGCAACCATTTGTTCGATGATATCCTCGACCCTTTCAGTTCGAGGATCTTCCGAAGTTAAAACAATGATATCAGCTTGTTTTTGGGCAGCTTTAATCAAAAGCGGTCGCTTAGTTTTATCCCGCAAACCGGCGGAGCCAAACACCCCGATAAGCCGACCGGTTTTAGGAGTAGTCGATTTTAAGTAAGTTAAAACCGACTGTATTGCATTGGGCGTGTGGGCAAAATCAATGAAAACTTTGAAGTTTTCGCCGGCGGTATCAACTTCTTCCAAACGGCCGGGCACCTTAGGCAGACTCGGGCTTGATTGCTGGATTATCTTAGGCTTAATGCCGTCGATGAGGGCGGTTTGAATCGCTAAGCTCAAGTTAACTAAGTTAAAATCTTGGTCATAATTAGTGATAAGCTTAAATTTGGCCGGCGGCCGGCGGCTTGATACCTGCAACAGGCTTTTATTATCTTGTTTGCCTAAGCGCTGGATGATTAGGTCAGCCTTAGATTTCTGGTTCAAGCTGACGCTGCAAGATTTTTTAAGTTGGCTTAAAGCTTGTTTTAGATGTTTATCGTCATAGTTGTAAACCAGGTGTTGGCATAATTTGACCAGCTTAAGCTTGGTTTGAAGATAATGGTTAAAGTCGGGGTGATAATCCAGGTGCTCATGAGTTACGTTAGTTAAGACATAGACATATGGTTTAAT